>NZ_JBHXMY010000089.1:0-14867 GCF_042720195.1 Nocardia sp. NPDC058497
ATCTCCTCATTGTCGATCTATTCAACGAACGCATGGCTTCCGGTCTCGAATACTGTCGAGAGTTCAAGCGATGTTGCCCTGGATCGAAGATTTTAGCCTTTTCTGAAGCGGCCGAATACCGGGATCTCAGCCTGGCCTCGGCGTGGGGGGTGGATAGTTTCGTCTATTCGGCTGAAACGCCGGAGCAGCTGTCCCGGTCGGTGGAAGCCACCTTGAGCGGCGCCCGCGTGTGGGTGATGTCCGCCGCAGCGCCGGAGAATTATCAATCAGGATTCGGGCTCGCCGCAAAACTCACACCGCGAGAACGTCAGATTGTCGAGCTGGTATCGATGCGGCATACCAACCGTCAGATCGGCAACCTGCTTTCTATCAGCCCGAATACAGTCAAAAATCATGTGGCATCGATCCTTCGGAAGCTGAACCTGCCGAGCCGTTCAGATCTTTTCGGCACACCGTTGTTCGCTCCGACTGCGCAAAATTCACCAAAGCTTGCGGGATGAAAATTCCATGGCAGACAGGGAAGCTGAACAATGGTTACTGAACGTGCCTCCAAAGTCGTTTCGTTGCTGTATGACACGGCGTACCGGCTCGGCATATCGCCGTGGGATCTCGGTAAGCCGATGGACGAGTTGGTTGACCTGATCGAGGGACCATCCGCCCTTCCGCCCGGTAGAGCCGCCGATCTCGGTTGTGGTGCCGGGACCAAGTCGATCTACCTCGCTCGGCAGGGGTGGGACGTGACCGGCGTGGACATTTCGGCGCAAGCACTGAAGCACGCCAGGGACCGCACCGCGGAAGCCGGAGTGGACGTGCGGTACGTCGAGGCGGACATCCTGGACATGCCATCGGATCTCGCCGGGCGACGGTTCGAGTTCCTGCTGGACTTCGGATGCGCGCACAACTTGCGCAACAGCGCGAAGTCGGCTTACGCGAAGGCTGTGGCCGGCATCGCGGCGCCACAGGCGACGCTGTACCTGTACGGCTTCACCAAAGGTCCGCAGAGCATCACCCGGGAGCAGATCGACAACGACTTCGGCCCCTACTGGGAGCTGGTGTCCGCTGAGCCTGGCAGTATCCGCCGCTGGCCTGACGCGGGTCCCGTCTGGTATCGCATGGTGGTTCGCGATCGGTGATCGCGGGTAGCCCGACCATGGCGCCACGAACGGCGCCCGGTCTGGTTGCCACCGTTCGACCGCACTCGATCGGTCGTTCCGCCGTATAACTGACGGCGACGTCGACAAGTAGCGGGGACAGTGGTGGATCAGGTGCGGCCGGAGCGGCCTTCTCGCGCGGTGACCGCGCTGGTCGCGGGATGGCTCGGGGTGTTGGTCGGTGGTGCGGGGATCATCGTCGGCACGGCGACGGCGGTGGTGCTGGCGCTCGGACGCGAGATCGAGCTCGATTACGTAGGGGCGGGGATCGTGGGCGGGCTCGGGGTCGTCTATCTGCTCGGGGCGGTGCTGTTGTTGCGGCGGCGGATGCTGGGCAGGCGGGTGTTGCTCACCATGTCCGCGGTGATGGCGGGGGCGACATTGCTGGTCATCGTGCTCAACGGGGCGAGTCATGGGTGGCGGTTGGGGCCGCTGGATTTCTGGCTGGCGCTGAATGTGGTGATCCTCGCGCTCAGCCTGAGCGAGCCGACGCGGCGCTGGACCACCACGCGGCAGCACGGCACGGGATAGGTTCTCCAGCATGGTCGTGCAGGAAACGAAGTCGACAATCGGTGAGGTGACGGCGATTACCGCCGTGTGCTGCGCCGCCATGGCCGCCGCGGCGAATCTGCTCGGGGCCGTGATTCTCGTGCGCGCCTTTCTCGCCGATCCCGACCGGCTCGACGACTCGCTGACCCTGTTCACCACGCTCGGCGCGCTGGTGTCGGCGTTCGCGTTCGGCTACGGCGGGCTGCTGCTCGCGCGGCGCGACCAGACCGGCCGGTGGGTGCTCATCGTCGCGGCGGGCGCGCAGGTCGGCCTCGGCGTGCTCGGCCTGCTGGCCACGCTCGTGAACTACGACTCCGAGTACGGCATCCACTGGTTCGCCGAGGAGCCGGTGACCCGGTCGATTCTGATCGGCTTCGGCGGGGTACCCGGTGCCGTGACGGCGATCGTGAACCACAGCTGGGCGGCCGCGCCGGCCGCCGTCGTCCTCGGCGCGCTGGTGCTGCTGCCCGCGGTACTGCCGTGGACGGCGGCGTACACGCTCGCTCGCCCGGAAACGGTTGTCGGACCGAACGTATAGTTTCAGCCGGTCGGCATCGCCAACGTGGTGCTGCGACGCTGGTTCACGAGACACCGGTTCACCGGTACAGCTCGGAGGAGGGGGACACGATGGGGTATCCGCACGGCCAGCAACAGGGCTACGACCCGTACGCGGGCCAGGGCTACGCGCAACCCGCCCACGGCGGCGACCCGTACGGTCAGCAGGGATACGCGCAGCCCTACGGCGCGCCGAGACCTGAATACAGTTACGCCGCACCGGCTTACGGTGTGCCAGCTTACGGTGCACCGGGCTACCCGGCGCCCGGTTACGCACAGCCGCCGCGCGCAGGTGGTGGCACCGCGATCACCGCGGCCGTGCTCGCACTGCTGCTGTCAGTGGTCGCCCTGGGAGGCATCGGTATCGCCGCTGCCTTCCTGTTCGGCACGGATGCGGTGAGTGCCGCCGAAGACGACGCGCGCGCCGCGGTGAGCATCGGCCTGGCGATCGGTGTAGTGCCCGGCCTGCTGTTGCTGCTCGGCTCGATCCTGCTGTTCCGGCGCAAGACCGCGGGCCGGGTGATCCTCATCCTCCTGTCCCTGATCGCCGTCATCATGAGCGCGATCTCGATTGCGGCGGCGGCCGCAGGCGGTACGGAAGATCCGGTGGTCACGGTGGTCGGCGGAGCGATCACCACCTCGCCTCCCTTCCTGATCCTGATCCTGGCTGCCGCGCCTGCCACCGGCCGCTGGATACGCGCCGCCCGCCAGCCCGCGTACCCTCCGCACCCGTACCACTGACAGCGCACAGGGGGCGTCACGCATGAGCCAGCCATCCGGACACGTGCCGAACGAGGGTGCACCGCAGCCGGTCTCGCCGGGCAAAGGCCACGCCCCGGCGACGGTTCTGTACGGCACCGGCCACTCGCTGCCCGGTGACATCACGCCGGAACCCTCTGTGCCCGCGCTCGGGCTGGGCGCCGGCGGCGACTCCGAAATACCGCCCGCCGCAGACCTTCCTGGTCAAGTCGGTGGATACCCAGGCCCGCTGCCAGTGCCGCCTGCCTACGGCGCGGGCCCGCCCGGACCGTCCGCCGCTGTACCCGGGGCGTTCCCCGGGCAGCCCGGTGGAAACCAGCAGCTCGTGCAGTTTGGGTACGGCGCTGTCCAGCCCGGACAGGCGTATCCGGTGAACGCCGGGCAGCGCTCTGGGGAGTGGTGGCAGACGCCGGGAACCGGGGCGATGTATGGGCCGCAGGTAGCTGGGTATGCGCAGCAGGCCGTGGACGCCGGGAACCCTGGTGTCCAGTCTTCGGGAAGGCGGTCGCGTCAGCCGGGCGTGCTCCTGGATCGAGCCGTCGTCGCCTTCACCGGGGTGTTGGCTGGGTATGCGGTGCTGGCGTCGGTCCTTGGATTCAAGGCGAACACGCTGTTTGCCGATAGCGAGTGGATGAGCCACCGGATTCTTGCCGTGACAGCAGCGCACCTGGTCGTGGCGCTGCTGTGGCTGGTGGCGGCGGTGTTGCTCGGGCGGCGCGTGAAGTCGGGCCGGGCGCTGGTCGGCGTGCTTGCGGTCGGATATCTCGGGATGAACTCGGTCGGGCTGGCCACCAGTTGGTGGTACGTGGAGTCGGCACTGTCGGTGTTCACCGGGTCGGTGGACTATGTCTGCCTCGCTACAGACTGGTATGGCTGTCCCACCAGCGAGGACGCAGGGTTGTGGTTCACCGGCGCGGGGGCTGTGCTGGCGGCGCTCATGCTGATCCTGATGCTGGTTTTTGCAGAAACGACCCGGACGCCGGGTCGACAATCTCCGCAGGTGCCATCAGGCTTCGGCGGACAGCCACCGCACGGGCCGACTCCCGGTGGGTACCCCAACGGACAGCTCACGCCATATCCCGGCCCACCCTTGCCGCACCATCCTTACCGCTGAGGCCGCCGGATCCGCCGCCGGGCCATGAGGCGATCGAGCACATCGCCCCACCGGGGCGCCCGCCGACTGCGTGGGCGCGTTCCACTGGGCCGCCACTTGGGCTGCCCTGTCACCCCAGCTCAGGACCGGGTCGGTGACTCCACCGGGACAATCTGCGGTCTTCCGATACGCTGGGCACCCGTGACCGTCGCATCGTCCCCGGGTAACTCCGTCAACGCAGATTCCGCCACTTCGGCAAACCAGTACGACCTGATCGTGGTCGGCTCCGGCTTCTTCGGCCTGACCGTCGCCGAGCGTGCCGCGAACCTGCTCGGCAAGCGGGTGCTGGTGATCGACCGCCGCTACCACCTCGGTGGCAACGCCTACTCGGAGCCGGAGCCGGAAACCGGTATCGAGATCCACAAGTACGGCGCGCATCTGTTCCACACCTCGAACAAGAAGGTGTGGGACTATGTCACCCAGTTCACCGAGTTCACCGGGTACCAGCACCGCGTGTTCGCGCTGCACAAGGGCCAGGCCTACCAGTTCCCGATGGGGCTCGGCCTGATCTCGCAGTTCTTCGGTCGCTACTTCACCCCCGAAGAGGCCAAGGCGCTGATCGCCGAGCAGGCCGCCGAGGTGGAGACCGCCGACGCGCAGAACCTCGAGGAGAAGGCGATCTCGCTGATCGGCCGCCCGCTCTACGAGGCGTTCGTGCGCGATTACACCGCCAAGCAGTGGCAGACCGACCCGAAGGAACTGCCCGCGGGCAACATCACCCGCCTGCCGGTGCGCTACACCTTCGACAACCGCTACTTCAACGACACCTACGAGGGCCTGCCCAAGCAGGGGTACACGAAGTGGCTGGAGAACATGGCCGCCTCCGAGCTCATCGAGGTGCGCCTGAACACCGACTGGTTCGACGTGCGTGCGGAGATCGTCGCGGCCAGCCCGGACGCGCCGGTCGTCTACACCGGCCCGCTGGACCACTACTTCGACTACGCCGAGGGCGAGCTGGGCTGGCGCACGATCGACTTCGAGACCGAGGTACTCGAGATCGGCGACTTCCAGGGCACCTCGGTGATGAACTACAACGACGCCGACGCGCCGTACACCCGCATCATCGAGCCGCGCCACTTCCACCCCGAGCGCGACTACCCGACCGACAAGACGGTCATCATGCGCGAGTTCTCCCGCTTCGCGCAGACCGGCGACGAGCCGTACTACCCGATCAACACCCCCGAGGACCGCGCCAAGCTGCTGGCCTACCGCGAGCTCGCCAAGAAGGAGACCGCCGAGAAGAAGGTCCTCTTCGGCGGCCGTCTCGGCACCTACCAGTACCTGGACATGCACATGGCGATCGGGGCGGCGCTGAGCATGTTCGAGAACGTGCTGCGTCCGCACCTGGAGTCCGGCGCGGCTTTGGTGGACGAGGCATGAGCGAGCGAAGCGAGCGACAGATGAGCACAGCCGCCATCGCGGTCATGGTGGAGCCGAGCGCCAGCGAGGCGGAGGCATGAGCGCGCAGCCGGTGCTGGATGACGTGACGACCGAGACGCGCGCCAAGTCGCTGCTCCAGCGGATCATCCTGCCGCGTCCGGGTGAGCCGCTCGACGTGCGGACCCTCTACCTGGAGGAATCCACCACCAACGCGCGCCGCGCGCACGCCACCAGCCGGACCGCGCTCTCGATCGGCGCCGAGTCCGAGGTGTCGTTCTGCACCTACTTCAACGCGCTGCCCGCCAGCTACTGGCGACGC
This sequence comes from Nocardia sp. NPDC058497, assembly GCF_042720195.1. Classification (NCBI taxonomy): domain Bacteria; kingdom Bacillati; phylum Actinomycetota; class Actinomycetes; order Mycobacteriales; family Nocardiaceae; genus Nocardia; species Nocardia sp. NPDC058497. The sequence continues at coordinate 5,867 of NZ_JBHXMY010000089.1, forward strand.
TGGAGCGTGCTGAACTCGGTGGTGCTTCGCCTGGAACTGGCCGGGCACGGCCGCGTCGACGTCTACCGCTCCAAGGCCGACGGTTCGCGAATCCACGTGCAGGGCAAGGAATTCGCCGTCGCCCAGGGTGCGGATTCGGTGACCGTCGAGTTCGAGACCGATCTCGGTCCGTTCGAGGACGGCGGCTGGATCTGGTTCGACATCACCACCGACACGGCGGTCACGCTGCTCGCCGGTGGCTGGTACGCGCCGCAGGAAGCGCCGGGCGCGGGCACCATCGCCGTCGGCATGCCCACCTTCAACCGGCCCACCGACCTGGTCAAGACGCTGGCCGCGCTGGGCTCGGACCCGCTGGTGCTCGGCAATGTCACCAAGGTGATCGTGGCCGACCAGGGCAACCGCAAGGTCGTCGACGAGCCCGGCTTCACCGAGGCCGCCGCGACGCTGGGCGACCGGCTCTCCATCCACGATCAGCCCAACCTCGGCGGGTCCGGCGGGTACAGCCGGGTCATGTACGAGGCGCTCAAGACCGACGCCGAGTTCATCGTCTACATGGACGACGACATCGAGATCGAGCCCGACTCGATCCTGCGCGCGCTGGCGTTCTCCCGGTTCGCCAAGTCGCCGCTGCTGGTCGGCGGGCAGATGCTGAACCTGCAGGAGCGTTCGCACCTGCACAGCATGGGCGAGGTCGTCGACCGCGGGATCTTCATGTGGTCCTCCGCGCCCAATGTCGAGTACGACCACGATTTCTCGAAGTACCCGCTCAAGGACCGCGACAACTCCAAGCTGCTGCACCGGCGCATCGACGTCGACTTCAACGGCTGGTGGACCTGTGTGATCCCGCGGCAGGTGGCCGAGCAGATCGGTCAGCCGCTGCCGCTGTTCCTGAAGTGGGACGACGTCGAGTACGGCCTGCGCGCCCGCGAGGCCGGCTACCCGACCATCACCCTGCCCGGCGCGGCCGTGTGGCACATGGCCTGGTCCGACAAGGACGACGCCATCGACTGGCAGGCCTACTTCCACCTGCGCAACCGCCTGGTCGTCGCCTCCCTGCACCTGCCGGGCGACGGCAAGCCGATGATCGTGAACACGGTCAAGGCCACCCTCAAGCACCTGCTGTGCCTGGAGTACTCGACGGTCGCCATCCAGAACGAGGCGATCCGCGACTTCCTGGCCGGGCCGGAGGGCCTGTTCGACCTGCTGCCGAGCGCGCTGGGCAAGATCCACGCGATGCGCAAGGAGTACCCGGACGCCGTCGTGCTGCCGTCCTCGACGGAGCTCCCGCTGGCCAACCGGCACGGCGTCGGCGCGACCGGCGAGCCGGGCAACCCGATCGCGAAGGTCGCACGCCTGGCCAAGGGCGTCGTGCACAACTTCCGCAAGGCCGACCCGGCCGCCCACGCGACACCGCAGCTGAACGTGCCGACGCTGGACGCGCGCTGGTTCCTGCTGTCCCAGGTCGACGGCGTCACCGTGACGACCGCCGACGGCCGCGGCGTCGTCTATCGCAAGCGCGACCCGCGCAAGGCCGCCGAGCTCCTCAAGGAAGCGATGCGCCTGCGTAAGGAGCTCACCGCCCGATTCCCGGAGATGCAGCAGCGCTACCGGGCCGCGCACGCCGAGCTGACCAGCACGGCGGCGTGGGAGAAGACCTTCGGCCTCAGCCAGAACGGAACCGAGAAGAAGTGAACGCGATCAACCCGGAACTGCCCGAGCTGGAGCTGGCCGAGGAAGGCTGCGGCGGTGAGTGCGCCTGCGCGTGCGGCGACGGCGAGTACATCGAGGTGCCACTCGAGGTCGGCATCATCAACACCGTGCAGACGACCATCGGCACCAACCCGGCCGTCGTCTCGGCCGCGCGCGGGATGTCGCACTTCGGTGAGCACGCGCTGGGCTGGGTCGGCATCGCCGCGGCGGGCTGGCTGGTCGACAAGCCGCGCCGTCGGCAGTGGGCCGGTGTCGCGGTCGGCGCCGTCGGCGCGCATGCCGCGTCGATCGTGATCAAGCGGATCGTCCGGCGCCCGCGCCCGGACAGTCCCGCGGTGCAGGTCAACGTGTCGACGCCGAGCAAACTGAGCTTCCCGTCCTCGCACGCGACCTCGACAACGGCGGCGGCGGTGTTGCTCGGCAGGTTGACCGGGCTACCCTTGCCTGCGGTGCTCGTGCCGCCGATGCTCCTTTCCCGGGTCGTGCTCGGCGTGCATTACCCTTCCGACGTGCTCGCCGGTTCCGCATTGGGGGCCGCGTCGGCAGCCGCCGTGCTAGCCGCCGAAAAGAGACTCCGACAGTGACCGCAACCGAAAGAACCTTGGCCCAGATGAGCGAAGAACCGTCCGCCGCCGTCCTCGACGAAGGTGTTGTGAAGGGCCCGCCGAAGACCCTGGTCGGTGGCGTCGTCAAGGCCATGCGCCCGCGTCAGTGGGTGAAGAACGTCCTGGTGCTCGCCGCGCCGCTGGCCGTCGGCCCGGAAGCGGTCGGCGACGCGGGCGTGCTGGTGCACGTCGCGATCGCGTTCGTCGTGTTCTGTATGGCGGCCTCGGGCATCTACCTGGTCAACGATTCGCTCGACGTCGAGGCCGACCGGGCGCATCCGACCAAGCGGTTCCGGCCGATCGCGGCGGGCGTCGTTCCCGTCAACCTGGCTTACACGCTGGCCGCGGTGCTGCTGATCGGTTCGATCGCGGGTTCGTTCTTGGCTTCCTGGGAACTCGCGGTGGTGATGGCGATCTACATCGCCATCCAGCTGGCCTACTGCCTCGGCCTCAAGCACCAGGCCGTGCTCGACATCTGCATCGTGTCGTCGGGCTTCCTGCTGCGCGCCGTCGCCGGTGGCGCGGCCGCCGGCATCGCGCTGTCGCAGTGGTTCCTGCTGGTCATGGCGTTCGGTTCGCTGTTCATGGCGGCGGGCAAGCGCTACGCGGAACTGCAGATCGCGGTGGAGACCGGCGCGAAGATCCGCAAGTCCCTCGAGTACTACACGACGACCTACCTGCGCTTCATCTGGACGCTCGCGGCCACCGCCGTCGTGATCTTCTACGGCCTCTGGGCGTTCGAGCAGGCCGAGCTGCGCGACACCCAGTGGTACTCGATCTCGATGATCCCGTTTACCATCGCAGTCCTGCGTTACGCGGTCGACGTCGATGGTGGCGAGGCCGGTGAACCCGAAGAGATCGCGCTGGGGGACCGCATCCTGCAGTTCCTCGCTATTGCCTGGATCGGAGCGGTAGGTGTCGCTGTCTATCTCACCTGACGAGATCGTGGTAGCGGAGCAGGAGACAACCGAATACGAGCGGCTACGCGACGACGAGCAGTCGGTGCGCCCGGCTGCGCGTTTCGCGATACTGTCCCGCGCCACCTTCGTCGGTGGGGTCGTGCTCGCCGTCGTGTTGTTCGCGGTCGGCGCCTGGCAGCGGCGATGGATCGCCGACGACGGCCTCATCGTGCTGCGGACGGTGCGCAACCTGCTCGCCGGCAACGGCCCCGTCTTCAACATGGGCGAGCGGGTCGAGACCAACACCAGCACCGCGTGGACGTATGTGGTCTGGTTCTTCAGCTGGCTCACCCAGGCCAGGCTCGAGTACGTGGTTCTCGGTATCGCGCTGGTCGCCTCGCTGCTGGCGATCGTGTTCGCCATGCTCGGCACCGCCCGGCTGTGGGGCGGCAGCACCGGTCAGCTGCTGATCCCGGCGGGCGTGCTCGTCTACATCGCGCTGCCGCCCGCCCGTGACTACGCCACCTCCGGACTGGAGAGCGGCCTCGTCATCTGCTGGGTCGGGTTGCTGTGGTGGCTGCTGATCCGCTGGAGCCAGGCCGCGGTGGTTCGCGTGCCGAGCCTGCTCGGGCTGGTCTTCCTCGCCGGTCTCGCGCCGCTGATCCGGCCGGAGGCCACCCTCATCGGCGCGCTCGCGCTCGGCATGATCTTCCTGACCCCGATGCCGCGGTTCCGGTACGGGCCGATCGTGCTGCGCGCGCTGATCGTGTTCGTCGCCGGGATCGTGCCGGTGGCCTACCAGATCTGGCGGATGGGCTACTACGGCCTGCCCTACCCGAACACCGCGGTCGCCAAGGACGCGGGCGGGGCCAAGTGGGGCCAGGGCATGAAGTACCTCTGGGACCTGGTCGGCCCGTACTACCTGTGGATTCCGCTGCTCGTACTGCTGATCGCCGGTGCGGTCACCGCGGCGGCGCGCGGGATCACGGTGCGGCCGAAGTGGTCGGTGGCCGGGTTCCGTACCTGGTTGCGCTCGCCCAGCGCGGTCGTCGTGCTGGTCCTGGTCAGTGGTCTGCTGCTCACCGTCTACGCGATCCGCGTCGGCGGCGACTTCATGCACGGCCGGATGCTGCTGACCCAGCTGTTCCTGCTGCTGTTGCCGGTGGCCGTCGTGCCGATCCGGCTGCGGATGTTCAGCCCCCGTGACTGGTCGACGGTCGTCGTGCTGGCCGCCTTGCTCGGCACCGCGGGCTGGTCGCTGTACGCGGCGAGCACCACCGCGATCAAGACCGGCACCAAGATCAGTTCGTCCGGCATCGTCGACGAGCGCGTCTACTACGTGCTCAACACCGGCAAGGATCATCCGATCCTGGCCGAGGACTACCTCGACTATCCGCGCATGCGGGCGATGGTCAACGACATCGCGGCCAACCCCAACGGCGGCCTGCTGCTGAACTCGCCGTCGTACACGTTCTGGTACCTCGACCCGCCGCCGCAGCCGATCCCCGAGGGCGGCGCCGGGCACACGGTCTACTTCCTGAACCTGGGTATGACCAGCATGAACGTGCCGCTGGACGTGCGCGTCATCGATCCGATGGGCCTGGCCTACCCGCTGGCCGCGCATTCGGACCGGCTCGCCGACGGCCGCATCGGGCACGACAAGAGCCTGTACCCGGACTGGGTGGTGGTCGACTCGGGCATGGTCGACATCCATCCGTGGATGCCCTGGTACATGGACGAGGAGTGGGTCACCCAGGCGCGCACGGCGTTCTCGTGCCCGCAGACGCAGGCGCTGATGATCTCCACCCGCGACCCGCTCACCTTCGACCGGTTCAAGCACAACCTGCGCCATGCGCTGACCTTCGCGAAGTACCGGATCGACCGGGTGCCGAAGTACGAAATCCAGCGATGTGGGCTGGTTGATCCCTTCCCCGAGCCGCCCCGCTGAAGTACTCTCCTTGTCACACTGGGCTCATGGGTACCCATGAGCCCAGTGGTTACACCCCCTGTTCAGGCTTTTCTTAGTGGCGAACACCATTAAATCTCTTTTCGGTAACGTCCGGCTATCGATGTAGCGATATGGTCATCGAGGAACTCCGTCGGCGCACTGGTGTGCCGGTAGTAAGTCGGCGGTCATTGCAACCGCGGTTCCGCGCGAACCGCACGAGGAAAGGCCAAAAACAGAATGCGTGGCGGACGTCTAAGAACCGGCTGGCTCAAGCGGTCGGTGCTGGTTTCCCTGGCGGTTGTGCTGCCGCTCGGCGCATCGGTGGCAGGTCCCACCGGTACGGCGACGGCGGCCTTCGACCCCAGCGGCTTCGACTTCTGGGTCGACTCCGAGATGGGCCCGATCAAGAACCGGATCTTCCGCGCCGCCGACGGCAACACCGGTCGCGTCGTGTACGCGCTCGACGGTATGCGGGCGCGCGACGACCTCAACGGCTGGGAGATCGACACCAACGTCGCCCGTGCGCTGACCGCGGCCAACATCAACGTCGTCATGCCGGTCGGCGGCCAGTCCAGCTTCTACGCCGACTGGAACGCGCCGAGCAACTTCTTCGGCATCGACGCGGGCTCGGGCGGTAGCTCGACCGGTTCGGCCGCCACCGGCTCCGCGATGACGGGTTCGTCGATCGCTCCGGCCCAGGTCGCAGGCAAGAAGAACACCTACAAGTGGGAAAGCTTCCTCACCAACAACCTGCGCAACGCGCTGTCGAGCCGTCTTGGCTTCAACCCGAACAACAACGGTGTGTTCGGTCTGTCGATGGGCGGCTCGGCCGCGCTGACGCTGGCCGCCTACCACCCCGATCAGTTCAGCTTCGCCGGCTCGTTCTCCGGCTACCTGAACATCTCGGCGCCGGGCATGCGTGAGGCGATGCGCGTCGCGATGATCTCGGCCGGTGGCTTCAACATCGACGCGATGGCGCCGCCGTGGGGCCCGCAGTGGCTGCGCATGGACCCGTTCGTCTTCGCGCCGAGTCTGGTCGCCAACGGCACCCGCGTGTGGGTGTCCTCGGCCAGCGGTATCCCCGGTGCGGGCGATGTGTCCAACCCGATGGAGATCGTCCAGGGCGTGCCGCTGGAGCTGCTCGCGATGGTGAACACCCGTGCCTTCCAGGTCCGGATGGCCACCCTCGGCGGCGGTAACGCGAACTTCGACTTCCCGATCACCGGCGTGCACAACTGGCGCAACTGGGAGACCGAGGTCAACCGCATGATCCCGGATCTGTCGGCCAACATCGGCTAGCTCCACCCGTACGAAGAACAACCGCTCGGTGCATGAACGCACCGGGCGGTTTTCTTTGTCTACGTCTCGATCCGAAGGACAGGGGGTGACGAATCATGTGCGGCAGGTCACCGCGAGTTGTGCTGCGGGTCACTTTCCAGCAACATAGAAGCGTTCGTCAGCGGTTGATACACAGTGAGCATGCGTCGAGGTTGAATCGTCCGTTTTGCCCTGGATCGAGTCATTTCGACGTCCGATGAGGGATCCGGTTGCGTAGCTCAGAGTTTGCGCAGGCGGTCTTGGCGAGAAAGGTCGATCGAATGCGAACACTGCGCTGGAAGCGTGGGCCCGTCGAGACCCGGGGATCGTGGGCGAAGCGCTGGGCCGCCGGCGTTTCCCTGGCCCTGCTGGTGCCGATCGGGACGGTCGTCGCCGGGACGACAGCACCGGCCTCGGCCGGATTCCATCCTGGCGCGTTCGACTTCTGGGTCGACTCCGGCATGGGCCCGATCAAGACCCGGATCCTGCGTGCCGCCGACGGCAACACCCAGCGCGTCGTCTACGCCCTCGACGGCATGCGCGCCCCCGAGTCCCTCAGCGGCTGGGAGGAAGCCACCGACGTACCCAACGCGCTGGCCGCCGCGAACATCAATGTCGTGATGCCGGTCGGTGGCATGTCGAGCTTCTACGCCGATTGGAACTCGCCGAGCGAGTTCTTCGGCGCCGGGGCCACCGGCTCCGCCGCGGGCCCCGGCAAGAGCTACCGGTACCAGTGGGAGACCTTCCTGACCGTCGACCTGCGCAACGCACTGGCCGACCGGCTCGGGTTCCGCCGCGACCGCAACGGCGTATTCGGTTTGTCGATGGGTGGATCAGCCGCCTTGACGCTGGCTGCCTATCACCCTGATCAGTTCTCCTACGCCGGAGCATTCTCCGGTTACCTGAACATCTCGGCGCCCGGAATGCGGGAGGCCATCCGCCTGGCCATGCTCGACGCGGGCGGATACAACGTGGACTCGATGGCGCCGCCGTGGGGCCCGCAATGGCTGCGCATGGACCCGTTCGTGTTCGCGCCCAACTTGATCGGCAACAACACCCGCCTGTGGATCGGCGCGGCCTCCGGCTTGCCGACGGGCCAGGACCGCCCGTCCATGGATACCGTCAACGGCATGGGCCTGGAAGCCATGGCACTGGCCAACACTCGGGCATTCGAGGTCCGCATGGCCACGCTCGGAGCACGCAATGTCACCTACTCCTACCCCGCGTACGGAATTCACGCGTGGAATACCTGGGGCGCGGAAGCATTCCGCATGATTCCGGACCTGTCGGCGAATATCGGGTGATGCGCCGGGAAAGGTTGCACTGACGTCGGTGTATGACTACCCTTCATCGCGGACAGAAGGCCGCGTGCCCTCGCCTGAAAAGCCAAGTTTGCGTGGCCAATTGGATAGACGTGATGGTATGCGGTCGGGCGCTTACCGGCGTCGTCAGAACAACTCGGAAAGAGAGCCGCACCATGCGTTTCGCCCGGACGCCAGCTTCAGGGCTGAGCGACGCGAGCAGTGAACCTCGGCCGCGCCGGAGGTTGCGTGCGCTTGTCGCGATCGCAGCCGCGGTCGCCATGCCCTTTTCCGCCACCGTCGCGGCGTCGGCCGCGCCCGCGTCCCCCGTTCTTCGGGCGCCTGCCGGTGGCTACGAGGAGCTGATGGTCCCCTCGGTGATGGGGCCGGTGAAGGTTCAGGTCCAGTGGGCCAAGAACGGCGGTTCCGCCGCGCTGTACCTGCTCGACGGTATGGCGGCGCGCGATGACAAGAACGCGTGGTCGTTCGAGACCAACGCCATGCAGCAGTTCGCCAACGACGATGTCACCCTGGTGATGCCGGTCGGCGGTATGTCGAGCTTCTACGCCGACTGGGTGTCGCCGAGCAGCCTCAACGGGCAGAAGACCACCTACAAGTGGGAAACCTTCCTGACCGAGGAACTCCCGAACTTCCTGGCCGGTTACGGCGTCTCCAAGACCAACAACGGCATCATCGGCCTGTCGATGAGTGGCAGCGCGGCGCTGTCGCTGGCCGCCATGCACCGCGACCAGTTCAAGTACGCCGGTTCGTTCTCCGGCGCCCTGAACCTCTCGCAGCCGGGCATGCGCGAAGCCGTGCGCGTGGCGATGCTGCGCTGGGGTGCCTACAGCTCCGACTCGCTGGCTCCGCCGTGGAGCCCGCAGTGGCTGCGGATGGACCCCTTCACGGTGGCGGCGCAGCTCAAGGGCCTGCCGATGCGGATCTCCGCGGGCAGCGGCATGCCGGGTAAGTACAACAACCCGCGCAACCCCGGCGAGATCTTCGATACCGGCGTCGGTATGGGCATCGAGGCGGTCACCCTGATCAGCACCAGGTCGTTCGAATCGCGGCTGAAGTCGATCGGCGTTCCCGCCACCTTCGACTTCCCCGCCACCGGCACCCACACCTGGAAGTACTGGGAGGACCAGCTCTGGGCCGGTCGCCCGCAGATCCTCGCCGCCCTCGGCGTCTGATCCGCGTCAACTACTGAATATCGACGAA
>NZ_JBHXMY010000090.1:0-14816 GCF_042720195.1 Nocardia sp. NPDC058497
CGCCCCCCCCGTGGGGCGGGTGTTAGCGCCCCCCGCCGCGCCTTTGGGGGTGACCCCGGCACGGGTCACACCTCCGGCTACGGCGGCCTGGTCACCCCCGTCGCCCTGCCCGCGGGCACACCACCGCCCTACGGCGGCTGGTTCGACGCCTTCGTCGGCACCCTGCGCGCCGCGCTGACCAACCGGGTGATCGCCTTCGACACCGTGATCGAGAAGATCGTCGTCTTCCGCGACGAGATCACCCTGCACGTGCGGCGCGAACACCTGGTCGCGGTCACGAGCGCGTTGCGTGACGACACCTCGCTGCGCTTCGAGTTGTGCCTGGGCGTCAACGGCGTCCACTATCCCGACGACGAGGGCCGCGAGTTGCACGCGGTCTATCACCTGATGTCGATCACCCACAACCGGCGGGTGCGGCTGGAAGTGTCGGCCCCCGATGCCGATCCGCACATTCCCTCGCTGTTCGCGGTGTATCCGACCACCGACTGGCACGAACGCGAGACCTACGACTTCTTCGGCATCCTCTTCGACGGGCATCCCTCGCTGACCCGCATCACCATGCCCGACGACTGGCGCGGCCATCCGCAGCGCAAGGACTACCCGCTCGGCGGGATCCCGGTGGAGTACAAGGGCGCGCGGATACCGCCGCCCGACGAGCGGAGGACCTACAGCTGATGACCGACACCGATTTCCGCCGCGACGAACCGCAGGTCGTCACCGTCGCAGGCCAGGACTGGGACCAGGTCAGCGAGGTGATCGAGGGTGGCGGCGAAGAACGCATCGTCGTCAACATGGGCCCGCAGCACCCGTCCACACACGGCGTGCTGCGCCTGATCCTCGAGATCGAAGGCGAGACCGTCACCGAAGCCCGCTGCGGCATCGGCTACCTGCACACCGGCATCGAGAAGAACCTGGAATTCCGCAATTGGATCCAGGGCGTCACCTTCGTGACCCGGATGGACTACCTGTCCCCCTTCTTCAACGAAACCGCCTACTGCCTGGGCGTGGAGAAGCTGCTCGACATCACCGAGCAGATCCCCGAACGGGCCACCATCGTGCGCGTCATGCTGATGGAGCTCAACCGGATCTCCTCGCACCTGGTCGCGTTGGCGACCGGCGGCATGGAACTGGGCGCGCTCACCCCGATGCTGTTCGGGTTCCGGGAACGCGAACTGATCCTCGACGTGTTCGAGACCATCACCGGCCTGCGGATGAACCACGCCTTCATCCGTCCCGGCGGCCTCGCCCAGGACCTGCCCGACGACGGCGTCACCAAGGTCCGCGAACTCCTCGAGATCATGCCGGGCCGGCTGCGCGACATGGAGCATCTGCTCAGCGCCAACCCGATCTGGAAGAAGCGCACCCAGGACATCGGCTACCTCGACCTGACCGGTTGTATGGCGCTCGGCATCACCGGCCCGGTCCTGCGCGCCACCGGCCTCCCCCACGATCTGCGCAAGTCGGCGCCCTACTGCGGTTACGAGAACTACGAATTCGACATCCCGACGACCACCGGTTGCGACTGTTACGGCCGCTACCTGATCCGGGTCGCCGAGATGACCGAGTCGCTCAAGATCGTCGAGCAGTGCCTCGACCGGCTGCGCCCCGGGCCGGTCATGGTCGACGACAAGAAGATCGCCTGGCCCGCCGACCTGACGCTCGGCCCCGACGGACTGGGCAACTCGCCGAAATACATCGGCAAGATCATGGGCACCTCGATGGAGTCGCTGATCCACCACTTCAAGCTCGTCACCGAGGGGATGCGTGTGCCCGCGGGACAGGTGTATGTGGCGGTGGAGTCGCCGCGCGGCGAGCTGGGTGTGCACATGGTCAGCGACGGCAGCACCCGCCCATACCGGGTGCACTACCGCGATCCCTCGTTCACCAATCTGCAGGCGGTGGCCGCGATGTGCGAGGGCGGCATGGTCGCCGACGTCATCGCCTCGGTCGCCAGCATCGACCCCGTGATGGGCGGAGTGGACCGATGAAGATAGAGCTGAAGCTCACCAGCAGGCCGGAGCCGTACCCGCCGCATGTGCGGCAGCGACTCGAAGTGGACGCCAAGGAGATCATCGCCCGGTATCCGCACCCCCGGTCGGCGCTGCTGCCGCTGCTGCATCTGGTGCAGGCCGAAGAAGGGTATATCACCGGCACCGGGATCGACTTCTGTGCCGACCAGCTCGGTCTCACCGGCGCCGAGGTGACCGCCGTCGCCACCTTCTACTCGATGTACCGGCGCACCCCGACCGGCGACTACCACGTCGGCGTCTGCACCAACACGCTGTGCGCGGTCCTCGGCGGCGACGCCATCTATGAAGCGCTGCAACAGCATCTGGGCATCGGGCACGGTGAGACCACCGCCGACGGCGCCATCACCCTCGAGCACGTCGAGTGCAATGCCGCCTGCGATTACGCGCCGGTGATGATGGTGAACTGGGAGTTCTTCGACAACCAGACCCCGGAATCGGCGCGGGCGATCACCGATGCGCTGCGCGCGGGCCATCAGGTACGGCCGACTCGGGGCGCTCCCCTCTGTACCTTCCGCGAAACCGCCCGCATCCTCGCAGGCTTCCCCGACGAACGCCCTGGCGTACTCGACGGAGCGCCGGGCGAGGCCACCCTGGCGGGCTTGCACGCCGCGGAAACCAGTGCCGCAGAGGATGATTCCGCCGGACAGGGGGCATGAGATGACCACACTCACCCCCGTTCTCAGTGCGGACTGGGACCGCCCCCGGTCCTGGACCATCGACAGCTACCGCGCCACCGGCGGCTACGAGGGCCTGCGCGCGGCCCTGCGGATGGCGCCCGACGACGTGATCCAGACGGTGAAGGACGCCGGCCTGCGTGGACGCGGCGGCGCCGGCTTCCCGACCGGCATGAAGTGGTCGTTCATCCCGCAGGGCCCAGGCCCCGACGGCACGACGAAACCGCACTACCTCGTCGTCAACGCCGACGAATCCGAACCCGGGACCTGCAAAGACATTCCGCTGATGCTGGCCACCCCGCACACCCTCATCGAAGGTGTGGTGATCGCCGCCTACGCGATCCGCGCGGCCACCGCGTTCATCTACGTGCGCGGTGAAGTGGTGCCGGTGCTGCGCAGGCTGCAGGCCGCCGTCACCGAAGCCTACGAGGCGGGCTACCTCGGCCAGAACATCCTGGGCTCGGGCTTCGACCTGGAGCTGATCGTGCACGCGGGGGCCGGCGCCTACATCTGCGGCGAGGAGACCGCGCTGCTCGATTCGCTCGAAGGCAGGCGTGGCCAGCCCAGGTTGCGGCCGCCGTTCCCCGCCGTGGCCGGGCTCTACGCATGCCCGACGGTCGTCAACAATGTCGAATCCATCGCCAGCGTGCCGCCGATCCTGCGCAAGGGCACCGAATGGTTCCGGTCGATGGGCAGCGAGAAATCGCCCGGGTTCACGCTGTACTCGCTGTCAGGGCACGTCGCGCGGCCCGGCCAGTACGAGGCGCCGCTCGGCATCACCCTGCGGGAACTGCTCGCCTACGCCGGTGGTGTCCGGGCAGGCCACACGCTCAAGTTCTGGACGCCCGGTGGTTCGTCGACGCCGCTGTTCACCGCCTACCACCTCGATGTGGCTCTCGACTACGAAGGTGTCGCCGCCGCCGGATCGATGCTGGGCACCAAGGCCTTGCAGATCTTCGACGACACCACCTGCGTCGTGCGCGCGGTCCTGCGCTGGACTGAGTTCTACGCCCACGAATCCTGCGGTAAGTGCACACCGTGCCGCGAGGGCACCTACTGGCTCGTGCAACTGCTGCGCAGGCTCGAAGCGGGCCAGGGCGCCGAGGCCGACCTCGACAAGCTCGCCGACATCGCCGACAACATCAACGGCAAATCGTTCTGTGCGCTCGGTGACGGCGCGGCCAGCCCGATCTTCTCCTCGCTGAGGTACTTCCGCGACGAGTACGTCGAGCATCAGCGCCGCGGTGGCTGCCCGTTCGATCCGGCCCGCGCCACGGTGTGGGCCTCTGGGGAAGGGAACAAATGAATCCCGCATCGCGTAGCGATTCAGTGAGGGGTGGCGGTCGGGCGGCGGGTGGGCCAGCGATCGCGCCAGGCAACAGCAGCGAGGTGGTTCCCACCGACCTGGTGAGCGTCACCATCGACGACACCACCATCCAGGTGCCCGCGGGCACCCTGGTGATCCGCGCCGCCGAACTGATCGGCGTGCAGATCCCCCGCTTCTGCGACCATCCCCTGCTCGATCCGGTCGGTGCCTGCAGGCAGTGCATCGTCGAGGTGGAAGGACAGCGAAAGCCGGTCGCCTCCTGCACGATTCCGGTCACCGAGGGAATGATCGTGCGGACCCAGCTCAGCTCACCGGTCGCCGAGAAGGCCCAGCGCGGCGTGATGGAGCTGCTGCTCATCAATCATCCGCTGGACTGCCCGGTCTGCGACAAGGGCGGAGAATGCCCGCTGCAGAACCAGGCGATGTCGACCGGCAGCGCCGACTCACGGTTCGAAGGCGAAAAGCGCACCTACCCGAAACCGATCCCGCTGTCCACGGCGGTGCTGCTGGACCGGGAACGGTGCGTGCTGTGCGCGCGGTGCACCCGGTTCTCCCAGCAGGTCGCAGGCGACCCGTTCATCGAGCTGATGGATCGCGGTGCGCTGCAACAGGTCGGCATCGCCCAGGCCGAACCACTGGACTCCTATTTCTCCGGCAACACCGTGCAGATCTGTCCGGTGGGCGCGCTCACCGGCACCTCCTACCGATTCCGGGCGCGCCCGTTCGACCTGGTGTCCACCCCGAGTGTCTGCGAGCACTGCGCCTCCGGCTGTGCCCAGCGCACCGATCACCGGCGCGGAAAGGTCCTGCGCCGCTTGGCCGGTGACGACCCGCAGGTCAACGAGGAGTGGAACTGCGACAAAGGCCGCTGGGCCTTCACCTACGCCACCGAACGCGACCGCCTCACCACCCCGCTGGTGCGCGGCTGGGACGGCGTGCTCGCACCGGCCTCCTGGCCCGAGGCGCTCGCGGCCGCCGCGACCGGACTGCGGGCCGCGATCGGCAACGCGGGCGTGCTCGTCGGCGGCCGCGTCACCGAGGAAGAGGCCTACGCCTACAGCAAGTTCGCGCGCATGGTGCTCGCCACCAACGACATCGACTTCCGCAGCCGGATGCACTCCGAAGAGGAGGAACGATTCCTCGCGGCCCGCATCGCCGGACGGGGTGTCCAGGTCGACTACACAGCGCTCTCGACCGCCCCCGTCGTGTTGCTGGTCGGTTTCGAACCGGAAGAGGAATCGCCCATCGTCTACCTACGGCTGCGCAAGGCCGCTCGGACTCGCGGCACGCGTGTGGTGTCGCTGGCGCCGTTCGCCTCACGCGGGCTCGAACGCATGTCGGGTGCGCTCATCCAGACCCCGCCCTGCGGCGAAGCCGGTGTCCTCGACGCCATCGGTGCCGAAACATCAGCGGACGCACATGAGCTCATGGCGCTGCTGCGCACGCCGGGAGCGGTCATCATGGCCGGCGAGCGACTCGCGGGCAGCCCCGGCGCGCTGTCGGCGGTGGTCCGGCTGGCCGACACGACCGGTGCCGGGCTCGCATGGGTGCCACGTCGGGCGGGTGAGCGCGGCGCGCTGGAAGCGGGCGCGCTGCCCGGGTTGTTGCCCGGCGGCAGGCCGGTCGTCGATCCCGCTGCGCGTCAACAGGTTCGGCACCGGTGGCAGGCCGCGGAACTGCCCGTCACCCTCGGCCGCGACACGGCGGGCATTCTGGCGAGCGCCGCACAGCTCGGTGCACTGGTCATCGGCGGCGTCGACCCGGTCGACCTGCCGGACCCCGACGCGGCACTGGCCGCCATCGACGACGCCCGCTTCGTCGTCAGCCTGGAGCTGCGCCACAGCGCCGTCACCGAACGCGCCGACGTCGTCTTCCCGGTCGCGTCCGTCATGGAGAAATCCGGAACCTTCCGCACCTGGGAAGGCAGGCCACGCCCGTTCGGCGCCGCACCACTGGACACCACCCGCCGAGTCGCCGCACCGCTGTCGGACCTGCGGGTACTGCATTCCCTCGCCGCCGAAATAGGGGTGCCGATCAACCTGCCCGACGCGGCGTCCGCCCGCACCGAACTCGACGCCCTCGGCGCGTGGACCGGTGCGCCGATCTCCGCTCCGGAAATGACCAGCCAGACCCGTCCTGTGCCGGGGCCTGGCAGCGCGGTTCTCGCAGGCTGGCGGATGCTGCTCGACGCGGGCCGCATGCAGGACGGCGAACCCAACCTCGCAGGCATCGCCCGACCACCGGTGGTGCGGCTGTCGGCCGCGACCGCCGCCGAGATCGAAGCGGCCGACGCCGACCACGTCATCGTCTCCACCGACCGCGGCGAGATCACGCTGCCGCTGATGATCACGGACCTGCCGTACCGGGTCGTGTGGCTGCCGCTGCACTCGCCCGGTTCGACGGTCGCCGCCGCACTCGGCGTGACGCCCGGCGCCGTGGTGCGCCTGCGCCGCGCCGACGACAGGATGAAGGAACACCGTCATGAGTGATCCCGTGCTGCACCTCGCGGCCGATTCGGCACCTGTCTTCGGCACCGACCCGCTCTGGCTGGTGATACTCAAGGCACTCGGCGTGTTCGTGTACCTGATGCTGGTGCCGCTGATCGCGGTGTACGCCGAACGCAAAGTCGTCGCCAGGATGCAGATGCGCCTGGGCCCCAACCGGGTCGGTCCGAAGGGCATGTTCCAGTCCATCGCCGACGGCGTGAAGATGGCGCTCAAGGAAGACATCATCCCGGCGATCGTGGACAAGCCGATCTTCGTGCTCGCCCCGATCATCTCGGTGATCCCGGCGTTCATGGCGTTCGCGGTCATTCCGTTCGGCCCGGAAGTGTCGATCCTGGGCCAGCGCACCCCGCTGCAGCTGACCGACATGCCCGTCGGCGTCCTCTACATCCTCGCCATCACCTCCATCGGCGTGTACGGCATCGTGCTGGCCGGCTGGTCGTCGGGGTCGACGTATCCGCTGCTCGGCGGTCTGCGGTCCACCGCGCAGGTGATCTCGTACGAGATCGCGATGGCGCTGACGTTCGCGACGGTGTTCCTGCTGTCCGGGACCATGGCGACCTCCGGCATCGTGACCGCCCAGGAAGGCACCTGGTACGTCTTCCTGCTGCTGCCCTCGTTCCTGATCTACTGCGTGGCGATGGTCGGCGAGACCAACCGGGCGCCGTTCGACCTGCCCGAAGCCGAAGGTGAGCTGGTCGGTGGCTTCCACACCGAGTACTCCTCGCTCAAGTTCGCGATGTTCATGCTCGCCGAATACGTCAACATGGCCACGGTGTCCGCGCTGGCGACCACCCTGTTCCTCGGCGGCTGGCGGGCACCGTTCCCGATCAGCCTGTGGGAGGGCGCCAACTCCGGCTGGTGGCCGCTGCTGTGGTTCACCGCCAAGGTGTGGACGTTCCTGTTCGTGTTCGTCTGGCTGCGCGGCACCCTGCCCCGCCTGCGCTACGACCAGTTCATGAACCTCGGCTGGAAGCTGCTCATCCCGACCTCGCTGGTGTGGGTGATGATCGTGGCCACCGCCCGGGTGCTCGACATCGAGGGCATTCCCGGCCAGACCGCGATCCTGGTGACCGTCGGCATCCTCATCACCGCGGCGATGATCGCGATGTTCCTGCGCGCGGGCCGCGCCGAAGGACTGCCACCGCTGCCCGAGGAACCCGCGAAATCCCCGGTGTTCCTCGGCTTCCCGGTCCCGCCGATGCCGCCACGCCCGGCCGGTGACCAGCCCGAGATCGGCCTGTTCGAACCGCTCGCAGGCTTCGCGGTCACCGCGGCCACGATGTTCAAGAAGCCCAACACCGAGTCCTACCCCGAACAGAAGGTGCCGACCGCGCCGCGCTATCACGGCCGCCACCAGCTCAACCGGTACGAGGATGGCCTGGAGAAGTGCATCGGCTGCGAACTGTGCGCGTGGGCCTGCCCCGCCGACGCCATCTTCGTCGAAGGCGCCGACAACACCGAGGACGAGCGCTTCTCTCCCGGTGAACGGTACGGCCGCGTCTACCAGATCAACTATCTGCGCTGCATCGGCTGCGGTCTGTGCATCGAGGCGTGCCCCACCCGGGCGCTCACGATGACCAACGAATACGAGCTCACCGACGACAACCGCGCCGACCTGATCTACGAGAAGGACCGCCTCCTCGCCCCGCTCCAGGACGGCATGACCGCCCCACCGCACGCGATGGCGCCCGGCACCGACGAGGCCGACTACTACCTGGGCCGGGTCGGTCCCACCACGTCGGAAGAGGTGCTGCGATGACCACCGCCCCCGTCCTGGCCGCCGAGATCGCGTCCACCTCCACCGGTGAGGCGGTGCTGTTCTGGGTGCTCGCCCCGATCGCCGTGCTCGGCGCACTCGGCATGGTGACCGCCGCCAAGGCCGTGCATTCGGCGATCTGCCTGGCCGCCACCATGATCGCGCTCGCCGTGTTCTACATCGCCCAGGGCGCACTGTTCCTCGGCGTCGTGCAGATCGTGGTCTACACCGGCGCGGTGATGATGCTGTTCCTGTTCGTACTGATGCTCGTCGGCGTCGACTCGGCCGAATCACTGCGGGAAACGTTGCGCGGGCAGCGGATCGCCGCCGCGATCGTCGGTCTCGGGTTCGGGCTGCTGCTCATCGGCGGCATCGGCGCCGCGCTGCGCGACAGCGCGACCAGTTACCCCGGACGTGGTTTCGGGGGCCGTGACGTCATCGCCGAACTGGCCGAACTGATCTTCCTGCGTTATGTGTGGGCGTTCGAACTCACCGGCGCGCTGCTGATCACCGCGACCATCGGCGCGATGGTGCTCGCGCACCGCGACCACTTCACGCCGCGGCGCGGTCAGCGCGAGATGTCGCGCGATCGGTTCCGCATCGCGGGCGAACGCGTCACCCCGCAACCCACCCCGGGCGTCTACGCCAGGCACAACGCCGTCGACAGCCCCGCTCAACTCCCCGACGGCACCTTCGCCGAACTCTCGGTGAGCACGATCCTGCGTCACCGCCGCACCCGCGCCCACACCGAGGCCGCCGCGCTCTCGGTCGGTACGGGCAGCGACGTCACCCCGACGGCCGACGAGGAAGGCACCCGGTGAACCCCCAGAACTACCTGTTCCTGTCTGCGCTGCTGTTCACCATCGGCGCCGCGGGAGTGCTGTTGCGCCGCAACGCCATCGTGGTGTTCATGTGCATCGAGCTGATGCTCAACGCGGTGAACCTGGCGTTCGTCACCTTCGCCCGCCTGCACAGCAACCTCGACGGGCAGGTGATCGCGTTCTTCACCATGGTCGTCGCGGCCGCCGAAGTGGTCGTCGGCCTGGCCATCATCATGACGATCTTCCGTGCCCGCCGGTCGACCTCGGTCGACGACGCCAACCTGCTGAAGTTCTGACATGGGCACCGCAACGTTGTGGCTGCTGCCCGCCCTCCCGCTCGCGGGCGCGATCGTGCTGCTCCTGCTCGGGCGTTTCGCCGACCGCTGGGGCGCCTACCTCGGCAGCGCCGCGGCACTGGCCTCCTTCGTGGTCGCCGCCGTCGCGTTCGTCGACATGCTCAGGCGCGCCGACGCCGACCGCGCGATCCACCGGGAACTGTTCGAGTGGGTGCCCGTCGGTGACCTCCAGGTCGGGTTCGGCCTGCAACTCGATCAGCTCTCGATCTGCTTCGCCCTGCTCATCACCGGCGTCGGATCGCTGATCCACCTCTATTCGATCGGCTACATGAGCCACGACCCGGGCCAGCGCAGGTTCTTCGGCTACCTCAACCTGTTCCTGGCCGCCATGCTGGTGCTGGTCCTGGCCGACAACTATCTGGTGCTCTACCTCGGTTGGGAAGGCGTCGGCCTGGCGTCCTACCTGCTGATCGGGTTCTGGTACGAAAAGCCCTCGGCCGCAACGGCAGCCAAGAAGGCATTCGTGGTGAACCGGGTCGGTGACATGGGCCTGGCGATCGCCATGATGACGATGTTCGCGGTCTTCGGTTCGTTCGACTTCCGCACCGTCTTCGCGGCGACACCCGGTGCGAGCGAGGGCACGCTCACCGCGATCGGGTTGCTGCTGTTGCTGGCCGCCTGCGGCAAGTCCGCACAGGTACCGCTGCAGTCCTGGCTCGGTGACGCCATGGAAGGCCCGACGCCGGTCTCGGCACTCATCCACGCGGCCACCATGGTCACCGCGGGCGTGTACCTCATCGCCCGCTCCAACCCGATCTACAACCTCGCACCCGACGCGCGGACCGCGGTCATCGCGGTCGGCGCGGTGACGTTGCTGTTCGGTGCGATCGTCGGCTGCGCCAAGGACGACATCAAAAAGGCACTGGCCGCGTCGACGATGAGCCAGATCGGGTACATGATCCTGGCGGTCGGTCTCGGCCCGGCCGGCTACGCGTTCGCGATCATGCACCTGCTCACCCACGGCTTCTTCAAGGCGGGCCTGTTCCTCGGCGCCGGTTCGGTGATGCACGCGATGAACGACGAGACCGACATGCGGCGCTACGGCGGGCTGCGCACGCTGCTGCCGATCACCTACATCACCTTCGGTCTCGGCTACCTGGCCATCATCGGAGTGCCGCCGTTCTCCGGGTTCTTCTCCAAGGACAAGATCATCGAGGTCGCCTTCGACCACGGCGGCGCGACCGGCATTCTGCTCGGCACGGTCACGCTCGTCGGCGCCGCTCTCACCGCGTTCTACATGACACGCGTCATGCTGCTGACGTTCTTCGGCGAGCGGCGCTGGAAGCCCGACACCCACCCGCACGAAGCGCCTGCGGTGATGACCAGGCCGATGATCCTGCTCGCGTTCGGTTCGGTCTTCGCGGGTGGGTTGTTCGTCTGGGGTTCCTCGCTGCAGCACTGGCTCGAACCGGTCGTCGGCTCGCATCACGCCGAACCCGTCGTGCCCGCGGGCGTGGTCACCGGGCTGGCATTGACCGCGGTCGCCCTCGGTGTCGCGGTCGCCTACCGCAAGTACGCCGAGAGCCCGGTCCCGGAGATCGCGCCCGAGAAGGTCACGGTGTTCACGACGGCCGCGCGCAAGGACCTCTACGGCGATGCGGTCAACGAGGCAGCCTTCGAGCGTCCCGGTCGCCATCTCACCCGCGCGCTGGTGTTCCTCGACGCGCGCGGTGTCGACGGCATCGTCAACGGCACCGCCGCCGGGATCGGCGGACTATCGGCGCGCATCCGGCGGATCCAGACCGGTTTCGTGCGTTCCTACGCCCTGTCCATGTTCACCGGTGCGGCCCTGGTGGCCGCTGCCCTGCTGGCGGTGAGGTTCTGGTGAATTCGTTTCCCTGGCTGACGACACTCTGGCTCGCTCCCGCGGTCGGCGCCGCGGCGGTGCTCGCCGTGCCCGCCGCGCGCCGGAATGTGGCCCGCGCACTGGCTTTCGCGGTGTCGATCGGTGTCCTCGCAGTCGCCGTCACGGTGACGGTCCGGTTCCAGCCGGGCGGCGATCAATATCAGTTCGTCGAATCGCACGAATGGATTCCGGCGTTCGGCGTCGGCTACACCCTCGGCCTGGACGGTATCGCCACCGTCCTCGTGCTGCTGACGGCGGTCCTCGTGCCGTTGCTGATCCTGGCAGGCTGGCACGATGACACCGCGGCAGGCGGCGGGCGCAAGTCCGCCCACATCTACATGGCGCTGATGCTGCTGGTCGAGTCGATGGTGCTGATCTCCTTTCTCGCCCTCGACATCCTGCTGTTCTACATCTTCTTCGAAGCGATGCTCATCCCGATGTACTTCCTCATCGGCGGTTTCGGGGCACGCACCAGCGATGCCGCCGTCCGCGCGCAGCGCTCGCGGGCCGCGGTGAAGTTCCTGCTGTACAACCTGTTCGGCGGACTGATCATGCTGGCCGCGGTCATCGGGCTGTATGTGCTGACCGCGCAGGCGGGGCTCGGCGAGGGTTCGGCGGGCACCTTCGATCTGCGGACCGTCGTCGCCGCGGCCAACAACGGTCAGCTCGGCGGCAGCACGGCCGTAGTGAACGCCCTGTTCCTCGGTTTCATGTTCGCGTTCGCGGTGAAGGCGCCGCTGTGGCCGCTGCACACCTGGCTGCCCGATGCCGCCGTCTCGGCCACCCCGTCGAGCGCGGTGCTGATGATGGCCGTGGTCGACAAGGTCGGCACGTTCGGCATGCTCCGGTACTGCCTGCTGCTGTTCCCGCTCGCCTCGGACACGTTCGCGCCGTTGGTGGTCACACTCGCGGTGATCGGCATCGTGTACGGCGCGCTGCTCGCGATCGGGCAGACCGATGTGATGCGCCTGATCGCCTACACCTCGATCTCGCACTTCGGATTCATCATCCTCGGCATCTTCGCGATGACCTCCCAGGCCCAGTCCGGTGCGGCGCTGTACATGGTCAACCATGGACTGTCCACGGCCGCACTGTTCCTCATCGCCGGATTCCTCGTCTCGCGGCGCGGTACCAGGATGATCGCCGAGTTCGGTGGCGTGCAGAAGGTCGCGCCGGTGCTGGCGGGCACGTTCTTGATCGCCGGTCTGGCCACTCTTTCGCTGCCGGGTCTCGCACCGTTCGTCAGCGAATTCCTGGTCCTCATCGGCACTTTCGCCAAGTACGAGGTGGCGGCGGTCGTCGCGACCAGTGCGCTGGTGCTGGCCGCGATCTACGTGCTGTGGATGTACCAGCGGATGATGACGGGCCCGGTGAAGAAGGGCAACGAGCACCTGCGTGATCTGGTGCCACGCGAACTCGCCGTCGTGGTGCCGCTGCTGGTCGCCCTGCTGGCGCTCGGCTTCTATCCGAAACCGATCCTGGACCTGGTGGATCCCGCGGTGGGACACACCCTCTCGACGATCGGTAAGCACGATCCCGCTCCGACGGTCCCCGCTCCCGAAGCAGGTGCGGCCGCCCCGCCCGCAGGCGGACACAAATGAGGACGGACTCCGTGACCATCAACGAGCTCGCGGCCACCCTGCCCGCACCGAGCATCGAATACCACCTGCTCGCACCGATGCTGATCGTCTTCACGGTCGGCGTGGCCGGCGTGCTGGTCGAGGCGTTCGTGCCACGGCCTGCCCGCTACCTCACGCAGGTCGTTCTCGGCCTGGCCGGTGTGATCGGCGCGCTGGTCGCCGTGATCCTGCTTGCGGGGACCGAAGGCACCGCCGTGGTGGGTGCCGTCGCGGTCGACGGCGTGACCCTGTTCCTGCAGGGCACGATCCTGGTGGTCGCGCTGCTCGGTCTGTTGTTGATCGCCGAGCGGGGCGCGGTGCCGCGTGCCCGCAGCGGGCCGGGCACCTGGAACCGGGCAGCCGCTGTCCTGGAACGGGGTGTCGACGCGTTCACCCCGCAGGCGTCGGCGGTGCCGGGCAGCGCGCACGAGCTGGCCGCCGTGCGGGCCGGGGTGTCCACCACCGAGGTATTCCCGCTGACCATGCTCGCGCTCGGCGGCCTGTTGCTGTTTCCCGCCTCGAACGACCTGCTGACGATGTTCGTCGCGCTCGAAGTGCTGTCGCTGCCGCTGTATCTGCTGTGCGGGCTGGCCCGGCGCAGGCGGTTGCTGTCGCAGGAGGCGGCGCTCAAGTACTTCCTGCTCGGCGCGTTCTCCTCCGCGTTCTTCCTCTACGGCGTCGCCCTGCTGTACGGGCAGACCGGCACCGTCTCGCTGCCCGGCATCGGTGCGGCACTGGACAAGCAGCCCGAGAACGCGACGCTGGCACTGCTCGGCATCGCGATGCTCGCCGTCGGATTGCTGTTCAAGATCGGCGCGGCTCCGTTCCAGGCCTGGGTGCCCGACGTCTACCAGGGCGCCCCGACACCGATCACCGCGTTCATGGCCGCCGCCACCAAGATCGCCGCGGTCGGTGCGACTCTGCGGGTGCTGATGGTGGCAGCCGGTGCGCTGCGCGACGATTGGCGGCCGGTGCTCGCGGCAGTGGCGGTGGCGACGATGGTCATCGGCGCGGTCATGGCGATCACACAGACCGATATGAAGCGGATGCTCGCGTACTCCTCGATCGCGCACGCGGGCTTCCTGCTCGCCGGCCTCGTCGCCGCCGACAGCGCGGGCGTCGCGGCGATCCTGTTCTATCTGCTGGCCTACGGTCTCGGCACGGTCGGCGCTTTCGCGGTCGTCACCCTGGTGCGCGACTCCTCCGGTGACGAAGCGACCGCGTTGTCGCAGTGGGCGGGCATGGGCCGCCGATCCCCCTGGCTGGCATCGGTTTTCGCGCTGCTGCTGCTCTCGTTCGCCGGCTTGCCGCTGACGAGCGGTTTCGTCAGCAAGTTCGCGGTGTTCGCGGCGGCCTCGGGTGCGGGCTACACCTCGCTGGTCATCATCGGCGTCGTGTGCAGCGCGATCGCGGCGTTCTTCTATGTCCGGGTGATTGTCCTGATGTTCTTCACCGATCCCCCGACCGACGCCCCCACCGTGACCGCACCGTTCGCGACGACCCTGGTAGTCGCGTTCAGCGCGGGCGCCACGATGCTGTTGGGTGTCTTCCCCCAGCCGCTGCTCAACCTGGCCGAAGAGTCCGCCACACTCATCCGCTGACCATGAATCGGAGCTGACCTGCTTCTGACCTCGGCGTCATGGCCGTTCTGTCGGCAGTTCCCCGTACCGCTGCCGCGCACGAATGGTCAGCCGCGGTAGCAAGATGGTGTGCCACGTCGGCAGGTGCACTGTTTTCGACCGGCCACCGGCGACGAACGCACGTTTGTGTCGTCGTCGATTCCTCTTTTCGGCTCGGCAAGGGAGCGTTCCGGTATCGAAAGGTCGCCCGGTTGCGGTCACACGAGACCGCGCACGTCCCACACCCACACACCGTCGACC
>NZ_JBHXMY010000091.1:0-14784 GCF_042720195.1 Nocardia sp. NPDC058497
ATAAACACATATTTTTGCTTGGGGTGGTTGATTTTTTTTAACGATACTGGGTGGAAACGGCGGCGGCCGCGCGCAAACAGGCCAAGCAGCTCGCGGGGTCACCGCCGTCGACGCGGTAGCGCCGCGACGCCGACCGCGATGACGGCGATGACGGCGGGCGCCTGCGCCCACAGCGAGCCGCCCATATAAGGCGTCCCCGAACGCCACGTCCCCGTCGACAGCGCGGCCGCCGAGATCAGCGTCCCCAGCCCGGCCACCCACGGCAGCGCCTTGGCCGTCAGCACGGGCCGGAAGCGACTACAACCCAGCGCGATCAGCGTGAATACCGCGCCGACCGGCCCCGACACGACCGTGACCACACCGGTCAGCCCGACCGCCGCGGCCCACCGAACACCCCAGGTCACCGGCGCCGGACCGGCATCGGGCACCTCGCGTCGCCGCGGAATCGCCAGCAGCACCAGCGGAATCAACAGCAGCAGACCGCCGAAGATCGCCAGCCGGTACCAGCGGTCGGCCGGGAACGACACGGTGATCTCCCCGGTCGTGCCCGCCGGGACGACCCACGCCTGCTGCCAGCCGTCGACCACCACCGGCGACAGCTCCCGCCCGTCGGCGGTGTGCGCCTCCCAGCCGACATTCGTGCTGAGCGGCAGCACGAGCAACCGCGTGCCGGGCGCGGTGGGCGCGGGCGCGATCGGATCGGTGCGGATCAACCGCAGCCGGTCGACCGTGAACAGCTCCGTCGGCGCGACGGTGAGGTCGGGATGCCCCGGCAGCAGCTCGATATCGGCCGCGTCCTCCGGGCACGCCCGCGCGGAAACCGGTGCGCCGGAACGGAGTTCGTCGGCGGTGGCGGTGATGGTGGTGTGTACGGTGCGGCCGCCGATCGCGATGACCGGCCCGTCCGCGCAGTCGATGGTGACGAGCCGGTCGCCCGCGGCGGGCGCCGGGTACTCGGGACCGAGCACCTCCACCTCGGCGAGCCCGGCGGGCTGGGAGAGCACGAAGCCGAGCGCGGTGCGGTCGAGCACCTCGTTCCAGCTCTGGATGCTGATCTCGATGCGGTCGGTGACCGTGGGGTACAGCGAGATCCGGGCCGGCTCGCCGTGTTCGCGCTCGGGGAGTTCGCGGAACTGCGGACCGTTGCCGAGGTTCACCATGACGGCGGTGGCGGTGGCGGGCAGTCCGCCGAGCGCGGTGGTGAGGTCGAGCCCGGTGACCTCGGCGGGCTCCGGAAGTTCCAGTACCAGTGTGGGTTTGGCGCCCGCGAGATTGCGGACGGTCGATTCCGGCGCGGTCCAGGTGGTCTTCGGATCGCCGTCGGTGGCGGCGAACGCGGCGCCGCGCAGGTCGCCGACATCGGCCTTGCCGCGCGCCACCGGCCGGGTGTGGTCGGTGAGCAGCGCCTCCAGCGCGGGGCCGGGCCGGGTGCGGACAGTCAGCTCGGTGGTGGCGGTGAGTGGCTCGGGGACCGCGAGCGTGCGACCGAAGACGCCGGGCTCCTCGGCGGGCAGTCCGAGGCCCTTGCTGCAGTGCACCCGATCGGGACCGTCGAAACACGCACTGCGACCGGGGAATTCCTGCCCGAGATCCCAGCCGGTGACGGTGGTGCCCGGCGCGACATCGGGGAGCACGACGCGATGCCGGATATCGACGCGCACCGGCGCGTCCCGCACCGTGTAGTCGTCGAGGGTGAGCTCGCTGATCCCGAATTGACCACCGCTGGTGCCGGTCTCGGTCCGCGCGGCGGTGATCATCACCCAGTCGGTCTTGCCCGCGGGCAGCGGAACACTCACGGGCGCACCGGGTTCGGTGATCCGCGCCGACACCGTGCCCCGTGAGGTGCGGACCTCCACCCACTTCACCGGATCGCCCAGTGCGGCCGCCGTGGTGGTGAACCGCAGCGAACCGGTGGTGATCGGCTTGTCGAGATCGAGCCGGATCCATTGTCCGAGTGCGGATTCGGCGCCGTTGCTGATCCAGGCGGTACTCGGATCGCCGTCTACCGCGGCGGCGGTGGAGCTGCCGGGAGCCGAGTCGCCGATCTGGGTGGCGTCGGCCGCGGAGCTGGACGCGGTGACCTTCGCGCCCGACCACTCGCCGCGCACCAGCGGCGTGCCGTCGACCGGGTAGTCGGGCACCAGATTGTGGGTGCGGCGCGCGTCGTCGGCGGCGCGGACCGCGGAGTTGTGATTGTCGACCCGGCCGAAGTCGGTCTCGCGGTCCATCGGGGTATCGGTCAGCAGCGTCGGTTTCGGCGGCAGCCCGGCCCGCGCGGCATCGGCGGCGAGAAGCACAGGGGCCGTGGGGTTTCCGGTATCGCGCCGGATCCGCTCGAGCACTTCGGGGCCGCCTTGGACGACCGGCACAGAATCCAGCGCGACGGTGTACGCGCCGGGGAACTCGGGCGGCGCGCCGGTGCCACTGCGCACCTCGACGGGCGTTCCTGGCGGCGGGACCTCGACCCGGTAGATCTCGATGGCCGGATAGGCGGGCTGCAGATCGTTGTCGACGACCAGACCCGCATCCGCCGCGCGCGGCCCGATCAGGTCACCGAATTCGGCGACTTTAGTCAGCCCGGGCGAACCCTCGATCGCGCGGTGCGCCAGCATCGGCCTGGTCGATCGCGACGTCTCGGGGTCGAGATCGTTGCGCAGCACCAGAACTCCGATGCCCTGGTCGGCGAGCGTGGCGGCGAGTCCCGTCGACGGCCTGCCGTCGGCGATGAGCCGCTGCACCGAATCCATCGCGCGGATGGTGCCCGGCGGATTCAGCGGAACCGAATCACGCACGGCCCAGGGCGTACTGGCCAAGGCCTGCAAGGGTTCGTCGCGGGTGAGTCCCCAGATCTGGCTGCCGAACGGTGCGCCGGGCACGACCAGCGCACGGGTGTCGGCGGCATTGTCGGCCAGCCAGTCCGCGGTCTCGGTCCAGTACGCGGGCACCTCGTCGTAGGCGCCGCGCGGCGCGAGCTTGCCGGTCCACGCCAGCGAGGTGGCGAGGGCGAGCGCGGCCAGGATCAAGGCGGCGACGGCGACGAGCCGGTCCCGCTCCGGGTGGGCGAACGTGTCGCGCCACTCCCGCAGCGGCACCGAGGCGGGCAGGGGCACCCGGCCGAGCAGGTGCGCCAGGCCGATCACCAGCGGCAGCCGGATCAGCGGCTCCAGCTTGTGCACATTGCGCAGCGGCGCGCCGCTCGAGTCGAGGAATACCCGCACCGACTCGGCGAACGGTCCACCGAGCTCGCCCACGTATCCGGCGCTGATCCCGGCCAGGCCGACGAGCAGGATCAGCGCGAACCGGCCCCGGTACGGCATGGACGAGCGGGCCAGCCCGGCCATACCCGCCGCGGCGAGCAGTCCGGTCGCCAGTACCGCCGCGGGCTGGGTGACCAGCACCGCGCCCGCGATGCGCTCGGGAGACACGAACGGCGTCCAGCTGTCCGTGCCACGCAGCACCTCGCTCAGCGAGGCCCACTGCGTCGTCACCCCAGACGACTCGATGTAGTCGAGGAACGGCGGGCTCACCTTGCCGAGCAGCAGCAGCGGCACCACCCACCAGAAGGTCGCCAGCACCAGCAGCGGAATCCAGGCCGCCGTGAACCGCCACCACCGCCGATTCGGCCGGTAGGAGGCCCACCACAGCGCGGCGGGCAGGAACGCGGCCACGGTGGCGACCGCGTTCACCGAGCCCATCAACGCCAGCGCGAGCGCGCTCCCGGCAGGCGAGAGCGCACCACCGCGCCGGATCGCCCCGGACCCGCCGCCCGGATCCGCGTCGCCGGGCGTGGTCGCCGTCGCGCCTTGATCACCGGGCTCGGCCGCTGTCGTGCCGTGACCGCCGGGCCCCGCCGCTGTCGCGCCTTGATCACCGGGCTCGGTAGCACCCGCACTCCGCCGATTTCGCAGGGTGACACCGAGCGCCGCGGGCGCGAGCAGCACCCACGGCGCCAGCATCATCGGCAGCGTTTCCGAGGAGATCGAGCCGAGCGTGGTGAGCACCCGCGGTGACAACGCGAACGCGATACCGGCGATCACCCGCGACCCGCGCGCGCCGATCCCCAGCGTCTCGCACAGCTTGACGATGCCCCAGAACCCGGCGAGCAGCAGCAGCGCCCACCAGACGCGCTGCGTCACCCAGGCGGGCAGGTTCAGCAGATGCCCGGCGGAGAAGAAGGTGCCGTGCGGGAAGAAGTAGCCATAGGCCTGGTTCTGCACCTGGCCCATCGGAGCCTGACTGCTCCACAGGTGCGATGCCCGCGCGAGGAAACCCAGCGGGTTCTGGGCGAGGTCGTATTTGGTGTCCGCGACGGTGAGCCCTGGCGCCTGCGCGAACGTCAGGACGAAAGCGGCTACGACCGTGCCGACGAACCAGCGCCAACCCAGTGGTGCCGTGTCCGGTTGCCCCGCTAGGGGGCGTGACGCGCCGGCGTCGGACTCAGCGACTGCCGTATTCAGGGGCGTTGAGCAGCGAGGAGTCCTTGTCACCGCTGCGGTCGATCGAGGGCGCCGTGTTCTGCTGCACCGCTGCCGTGATCGCGAAGACGGCGATTGCGCTCAGCAGGGCGCCGCCGACCGCGCTGGCAACAGCCGGAACAGCAAACTTCATCGCGCACTCCAATACGCTCGACGTCGGGGTGGTACTCCGGCCAACCTAGCAGGTGCGGCCCGTCGGGTCAGTCTTCGGGCACGTGGCAATCCAGCGCGCCGAGCAGCGTCCGGAATTTGGCGGTGGTCTCGGCGAGCTCGGCCCGCGGATCGGAGGCGGCGACGATCCCGCCGCCCGCGCTCGCCCGCAGCGTGCGCCGGTCGGCCGCGAGTTCCGCGCCGCGGATGGCGACCACCCATTCGCCGTCACCGTCGTCGGCGCACCAGCCGACCGCGCCGCCGTAGAAACCCCGCTGTGGTTCGTCGGCGATGATCGCGTCCAGCGCGGCGCCGAAGGGCGTCCCGTTGACGGCCGGTGTCGGGTGCAGCAGCAACGCCAGGTCCAGCGCCGTCGTCGACGGGTCGCGCAGCACGCCGTTGATGGGCGTGGCCAGGTGCCAGACCTGCTCGGTACTCAGCAGTTCCGGCGCGTCCGGGATATGGAGTTCGGTGCAGACCGGTTCCAGCTGCTGCCGGATCCACTCGATCACGAACGCGTGCTCGTCGTGGTTCTTGGTGCTCGACAGCAATTCGCGCGCCTGCGCGGCATCGGCATCCGGATCGGCGCGCCGGGGGAGGGTGCCCGCCAGCGGATGCAGGCTGACGCGATCACCATGGCGCGCGACCAGCACCTCGGGGGTGGCGCCGAGCAGGATCTCGCCGGGCCTGCCAGCCACCGACAGGTCGACCACGTACACACTCGCCGCCGGATGCCTGGTCAGCAGGTGCCCGGCCAGCACCTCCGGATCCAGCGGTGCCTCAGCTTCGAGCACCATGCTGCGCGCGGCCACGACCTTGCGCAACTCGTTCGCGGGGTCGCCGAGCTGGTCGACCAGTTTGGTCACGCGCGCGATGTGCTCTGCGGCACTGGGTATTTCGCGGATGACCCGCACATCCGGCAGCTCCGGCAATGCCGCGGGCCGCCACGGGCCCGCGGTGTGCACCGCTGTCTCGGGCTGCCAGAGCGCAGCGGGCTCACGCGGATCGAACGGCAACGCGCCGACAATCACCCGCACGGGTGACTCTCCGGATCGCGGTCCGAACCCGCCTCCGCCCGTTGTGCCCTCGCACGTCTCAGCCACGCCCATCGCGCCTGCGCCCGCCGAGCCTCGCCATGCCTCGCCCGCGCCCGTCGGCCCCGCGTCAGTCTCGCCCGCACCTGTCGGGCCCGCGCCAGTCGCGCCTGACCCGCTGTCGTCTGCTGCGTCCGCGCCGTCGCGCCAAGCTCGCAGCGCCGCTACCGCCTGCCTGGGGTCGGAGAAGGTCGCGTGCACACCCGTAGCCGCCAGCACGGCATCGGGTCGAGCGAGCAGGAACGGTTCCATGGTGCTTCGACCATAACGCCGACACCACCCCCGCCGGTCGGCAGAGCGATCGAACTCTCAGTGCTCGGGCGGCACCAGGAAGACCGGCCGGTGCCCATGCTTGAGCACCGCCTCGGCGACACTGCTGTGCAGCAGCGCGCGCAGCCCGGTCGCGCCGCGCGTTCCCGCGACGATGATGTCGACATCGAGCTCGTCGGCGCAGTCGACGATCGCGTTCCAGATCGTGGTCGTGCACTCGACAGTCCGTGGCTCGGCATCGATTCCGGCCAGTTTGGCCAGGTGCACGCCCTCGGCGTTGATCTTGCGGGCATCGGTGTAGGCGATGTCCTCGATCTCCTCGTCGGGAACCCAGTCCGGTTGCATCACCCCGGCCAGCCCGGAGATGCGGGCGGCCTGGCGCACCATCGGCTCCCAGGCGGTGAGCAGGATCGCGCGCTCGGCGGAGAGGAAGCGGCCCGCGTACTCGACGGCGCGCTTGGCGTGTTCGGAACCGTCGTAGGCGATGAGCATCCGATCGCAAGCCATGACGACCTCCTGCGCTGGTCCAGCGTCTGTTCCCACAGATTACCCCCGCATTCGGCGAATCAATCGCACACCGGTGCCGCGTTTCCGCCGTGAACCCGGCTACCGTGGAGCACATGCGGAAATCGCCTGTGGTCGTGTTCGCAGTCCTCGCCGCCGTCGCCACCGCCTGTGGGGGAGGTTCGTCGCCGGAGACGACCACCGCGGCGACTGGCACCGGCGCCCCCACATCGTCCCCGGAGGGTGCGCCCGCGACGGGTGCCCCAGCCCAAAGCCCATGCGGCACGGACTATCTCGCGAAGTTCACCCAGCGCGAGAAACTCGCCCAGCTGCTGACCGTCGGCATCACCGGCTCGGCCGACGCCACGAATGTGGTGAGCACCGAGCAGGTCGGCGGCATCTTCATCGGCAGCTGGACCGATCCGGGGCTGATGGACAAGACCCAGCTGGACGCGGTGAAGGCGCTGGCCAAGGCGCCGCTGATGGTGACCATCGACGAGGAGGGTGGCCGCGTCTCGCGCGCGAAGAACGTGATCGGCGCGATCCCGTCGGCCCGCGTGATCGCCCAGACCCAGACCTCGGAGCAGTACTACCAGAACACGCTGACCAGGTCGACGGCGTTGAAAGACCTGGGTATCACGGTGAACTTCGCCCCCAGTGTCGACGTGAGCAGCCAGCCCGACGACAGCGTCATCGGTGACCGCTCCTTCAGCGACGACCCGCAGGTGGTGACCGAATACGCCGGCGCCTACATCCGCGCGGCCAGCGAGGTCGGCCTCGGCTCGGTCATCAAGCACTTCCCCGGCCACGGCTCGGGTTCCGGTGACTCGCACACCGGCGCGGTCCGCACGCCGCCGCTGTCGGAGCTGCAGGACAAGGATCTGGTCCCGTTCCGCGAACTGGTGAACTCCGGCGCCGCGGTGATGGTCGGCCACCTGGACGTGCCAGGGCTGACCGAACCCGATGTGCCCGCGAGCATCAGCCCGGCCGCGATGACGCTGCTGCGTGAGGGCACCGGCTACGGCGCGCCGCCGTTCGACGGCCCGATCTTCACCGACGATCTCGGTGGCATGGCGGCCATCACCGCCCGCATGTCGATCGACGAGGCGGTCGAGGCCTCGCTGGTCGCCGGCGCCGACAATGCCCTGTGGATCAGCACCGACGCGGTACCCCAGGTGCTCGACCGTTTGGAACAGTCGGTGGCGAGTGGCAAACTGCCCGCCGACCGGGTCGACGCCTCGGTGCTGCGGATGGCGCGCTACAAGGGCGCCCAGCTGGGCTGCTGAGGCGTCCGGCGACTGTGCGGCAAAGGGGTACCCATGATCTTACCTTGGAGTAAGATAGGGGTTCACCCTGCGGTAGGAGAGTGGATGGCAGGCGGGACGAAGCGACTTCCCCGGGCGGTTCGTGAGCAACAGATGCTCGACGCCGCTGTCGAGGTGTTCGCGCGCAAAGGCTTCCACGACACCTCGATGGACGCGATAGCGGCCGAGGCGAAGATCTCCAAGCCCATGCTCTACCTGTACTACGGCTCCAAGGACGAGTTGTTCCGCGCCTGCATCCAGCGCGAGGGACTCCGCTTCATCGAGGCCGTCGCGCCCGCGGGCAACCCGCACCTCACCCCGCACGAGCAGGTCCGCACCGCGCTGGAGGGCTTCCTCGATTTCGTCGACCGCAACCGCCAGTCCTGGCAGGTACTCTACCGGCAGGCAATCGGCCAGCAAACTTTCGCCTCGGAAATCGACAACGCGCGCGAACGCGTCATCGAGCTCACCGCGAAACTGCTCGAGTCCAGTGCCAAGCACGCCGACCCGGGGACCAATTTCGAAGTCGTCGCCGCCGCGGTGATCGGGGCGGGCGAGGCGATCGCCGACCGGGTCGCGGGCGGCCGGATCGAAGTGGCCGAGGCGGTCGACCTGCTCGACGACTTGGCCTGGCGCGGTCTGGCCGGTCGCAAGAAGGCCGAGTAGCGCTTGCGGCAATCCCGTCGGCCTGCCATCGTGCACGGCTAGAAGATTCATGACAGACGGGGTGGGAAGTGTTCGGTGTGTTGAAGCCGTGTGCGCACGGCGCGGCGAAATATGGCATCGATCCAGGGCAGTGGCAGGCGCACATGTGCGGCCTGTGCCTGGGTCTGCGTGACGGGCACGGTCAATTGGCCCGCGCCGCGACCAATACCGACGCGATCGTGCTGAGTGTGCTCACCGAAGCCCAAACCGGCGATTCCGGTGCGCGCACCACCGCGGGACCGTGCCCGCTGCGCGGTATGCGCCGGGCGTCGGTGGTCGCGGCGAACGCGCCGGGCGTGCAGCTGGCCGCGACGGCGTCATTGCTGTTGGGGGCGGCCAAGATTCGCGATCATGTCGAGGACGGGGACGCCGCCGCCCTCGCCCGCAGGCCCATGCGCCGGGTGTCATCCACCTGGGCGACCCGTGCGCAGGAGCAGGCCGCCCAGATCGGCCTCGACGTGCAGCCCATGTTGGCTGCGATCGCCACGCAGTCGGCACTCGAGGCGCGGGCCGCAGATGCAGGCACACCGCCCCTGGCTGTGGTGGGACCGGCGAGTCCTGGCGGGGTTTCCCTGACCGCGCCCGACGCTGGCTCCCTCGGCACGCTGATCACGCTCGATGATCTGACCGGCCCAACTCAACTCTGCGCGGCCACCCTGTTCGGCCACACCGCGACGCTCGCCGGCCGCCCGGAAAACGTTGTCGCGCTCCAGAAGATCGGCCGCCACGTCGGCCGCATCGCCCACCTCGCCGACGCCATCGAAGACCTCGAACGCGACCGAGCCCGGGGCCGCTTCAACCCCCTCGACGCCACCGGCACCGACATGCCCCGCGCCTACCAATTGGTCCGCGAGAGCGAAGCGGCCATCCGCCACGCCGCCGCCGAGGCCGAGCTAGATCAGCTGCCGACGGTGCGCTGGGCACTCCTCGACCCGCTGTCGGCCCTGCTGCGCCGCATCGGCCAGGGACTCGGCCTCGCCGTGGGCCATGCCTGCCGCACTTCGCCTGTCGCCCAGCGGCATTCGCCCTACCAGTTCCCGTCCCCACCGGGTCGGCGCCCGAACCGGCCCGGCCCACTGAAGGCGGGCGGGCTGATCCTGGGCGTCTACTGCACCGGCGTGGCCTGCTGTGCCGACCACACCAGCCCGTGCACCGGCGAGGAGAAGGAAGCCTGGGCCAAGCGGTGCGACTGCGACAGTTGCTGCGACTGTGGCGAGTGTTGCGGCAACTGCTGCAGCTGCTGTGGCGAGGACGGCTGCTGTGGCGACTGCGGCTGCGACTGCAACTGCTAGGAAACCCTCACTCGCACTTCACGATCGGAATCGGGTCGTACTTCACCGTCCTGGTGTGCCGCGACACCTGGGCACCGGTCTTGCGATCGGTGATCACCCTGGTGTCGGAGATGGTGAACCCCGGCGCACCCTCGGAGGCGATGCAGTCCTTGCCCTTGGGCAGGGTGATCTCGGTCGGCTCGGTCGGCTTGGACTTCTCGCCGGTGATCGACTCCACCTCGACGGTCTTGGTGCCCCACAACCGCACGGTGATGTCCGAGCCCGTCGCGACGGTCTCGATGTAGATGCCGGCCGGGCTGTTGTTGCGGAACGACAGGTCGATCGCCCCGTCGAACACGGTGGCTTCGCGCGCCGCCGGGTACCGCGAGATGTAGTAGCTGTGCTCGGTGTGGCCCGCGTCTTCCATGCCGGCGAAGTAGGCCGCGTTGTAGAGCGTGGTGGCGAACTGGCTGATGCCGCCGCCGACCGCGGTGCTCGGCCTGCCCTTGTCGATGATGCCGGACTCGACATAGCCCTCCGCGGCGGTGCGCGGACCGGTGAACTCGTTGAGCGAGAACGT
Source organism: Nocardia sp. NPDC058497 (assembly GCF_042720195.1). Taxonomy (NCBI): domain Bacteria; kingdom Bacillati; phylum Actinomycetota; class Actinomycetes; order Mycobacteriales; family Nocardiaceae; genus Nocardia; species Nocardia sp. NPDC058497. The sequence goes on from NZ_JBHXMY010000091.1 coordinate 10,354, forward strand.
CTCTCCCGGTTTCACCACCGCGCCGTTCACCTTCGCGGCGACGGTGCGGATGTTCACGCCCGAGGGCCCGCTGAAGCCGCCGGTGGTGAACTGGCCGACCATCTCGTTGATGCCGAGCCCGTTGGCGGCCTCGGTGGTGAGCTTCGGCTCGATGCGCTGATAGATGGCCTCGACCGTCCGGTCGCCGGACTGGACCAGCAGCGCGGGCAGCTTCTCCAGCGTCTTGGGCCAGTCGACCTTGTTGCCGACCACGGAGGGCACCACGGTCGGCTTGCCCGCGCCGACGGTGAAGGTGGCGTCCTTGGGCTCCACCTCGGAAGCCGCCAATTGCGGTGCGAGAACAGCGATCGCGGCGTCGTTGTCGATCTTCGGCGCCAGGCCGCCGTTCCCGTCGGGAACGAAGCTGAGCACGCTCGCGATCTGCTCGGGGGCGAGCGCGGCGCGAGAATCCTTGCCGCGCACCGTGATCGGCGAGGCGACGGCAGGGGTCGCGATGTCACGCAGCGCCGCCTGCACCGCTTCGTTGCGCACCGCGACGGGCGCGGCCACCACCGGCAGGTCCAGTTCGTTGCTCGACGCCCAGCGCTCGGTGATCGTGGTGCGGGCGGCGTCGGTGTCGAGTACCCGGCCGGGCACCGGCGCGACCGCGACCGGCCTGCCGTTCTCGAACCGCACCGTGCCCTCCACGGTCGGGTTGTCGTGCACCTGGAAGCCGGCCAGCTGCTGATCGAGCGCGGCCGCGTCGACCGTGCTCGCCACCTGGACGTCGCGGGAGCTGAACAGGGAGACCAGCCGGCTCACCGGATTGATCGGCTGGTCGCCGACCGCGTCCCAGGTGCGGTCCCAGTCCACGGCCAGGCCGGCGGCGGAGGGCACCATGGTCGCCTGCACGTCACCGATACGGACCGGGAGCGGGCGATCGGCCTTGGGGCTGAGCTGGCTGTGCAGTCGGGCGTCGGCCTCGGCCTTGTCCATCCCGCCGACGTCTACGCCGGCGATGACGACGCCGCGCGGCACGTCACCGGCGCTGAGCGCCAGGTCGGCCAGATAGGCGGCGGTGCCGACGGCGAGCACGGCGCCGACGGCGATGCCGATCCGCTTGGTCAGCTGGGGGATGTCCGAGCCGGTCGGCGGCTGCGCGCCGGTGGGTGGGGGCGCGGGCGACCAGCGATCACGGGTCACGGTGGTGAGTGGCTGGGTGGGCAGGGCGGTGGTGTCGGCATCGAAAGTGCGATTTGCTTGGAGCAGCTTGCGTAGTCCGACCTCGCCCCTTCGGTCGGCCGGTTGTCCGGCGTTCGACTCGCTGGGCACGGAGGTCCTTCCGTTGGGTGTTATGGCGTCGTCCTGGATCAGGTGCGCCCGGCCCTGGTGTTTGCGGGGCCCCGGCCAAGGGTAATGGCGTTCGTCGCCCTCGGCACCTGGCAACAGTGGATGGACAACAGGAAGGCTCCGCGTAGTTGCCGGGTCGGGGGTCTGGCAACTACACGGAGCCGATCTGTTTATCGCGGCCCGTTCCGGGGCGTTACAGCCTGTTTCCGAGAAGTTTCATGGCGCCCACGGACGCCGCTCCGCGGGCCGATAGGACCACACGAGACAATCTGACGTGAGACTCGACACCAGGTACCGGACAACGAGGGAGAACTGATGCAGCTGGGAATGATCGGCCTCGGCCGGATGGGTGCCAATATCGTGCGCCGCATCGTGCAGGACGGGAACACCGCGGTCGGTCACGAACGCCATCAGGGCCACATCGACGAGCTGGAGAAGGAGCTCGGCGACAGCTTCAAGGGCAGCGCCGACCTGAAGGAATTCGTCGCCATGCTCGACGCGCCGCGCGCCGTCTGGGTGATGGTCCCGGCCGGTGCGACCGGTGCCGTCGTCGACGATCTGGCCGAGCTGCTCGAGCCGGGCGACATCATCATCGACGGCGGTAACAGCCGCTACCACGAGGACATCAAGCGTGCGAAGGCGCTGGCGCCCAAGGGCATCCACTACCTAGACGTCGGCACCTCCGGCGGCGTGTTCGGCCTGAAGCGCGGCTTCTGCCTGATGATCGGCGGCGAAGCGGAGCAGGTGCGCTACCTCGAGCCGCTGTTCAAGTCGATCGCTCCCGGCGTCGACGCGGCCCCGCGCACCCCCGGCCGCACCGGCGAGCCGACCCCGGCCGAGCAGGGCTGGCTGCACTGCGGTCCGGCCGGTGCGGGCCATTTCGTGAAGATGGTGCACAACGGCATCGAGTACGGCGCGATGGCCGCCTACGCCGAGGGCCTGAACATCCTCCAGCACGCCAACATGGGCGCCGACCACGGTGGCGGCGAGCACTCGGCGGAGGAGACCCCGCTCGACAACCCCGAGCACTACCAGTACGACCTGGACATTCCGGACATCACCGAGGTGTGGCGCCGCGGTTCGGTCGTCGCGTCCTGGCTGCTCGACCTCACCGCGGGCGCCCTGTACGCCGACCCGAACCTGGACGGTTTCAGCGGTCGCGTCTCGGACTCCGGCGAGGGCCGCTGGACCATCGACGCCGCCATCGACACCGCCGTGCCGGTCCCGGTGCTGTCGGCGGCCCTGTTCCAGCGCTTCTCCTCGCGCGGTGAGGCCCTCTACGCCGACAAGATGCTCTCGGCCATGCGCAAGGCGTTCGGCGGCCACAACGAGCTGCCGGAGAAGTAGGCCGTCCAGGCCTCTTGACGCTCACCACCGGCCTTCCGTCGCCCGACGGGAGGCCGGTGGTCGCTGTTCGGGCGATTCCGGATCGGCCGAAAAGTCCGGATGGTACCCGCCAAACGCCCACCCAAAGAGTAAAACGTGAATGTTCCACAAAAATGGCAACACGTTCCTGTTTTCCAGGACAACCGTCCAGTCCACCGGATACCTTCTGGTCAGAGGGGGGATAGACCACTCGATGAGGAATTCGTCCCGGCCGACTTCGCCGGGGCTTGGAGGAAAATCATGATCCGGACTTCGCGTATCACCGCTGGCGTCGCCACCACCGCTCTGGTCGTCGCCGGTGTCGGCGTCGCTCTCGGTTCCGGCGCCGCCGCCGCGGCGGGCTCCTGCGCGGTCAGCAGCCACGCCGAGAAGAAGGATGCCAGCACAGTCGGCATCACGCACGTCTACGACAAGACCGCCAGCGCCGAGCAGATCGGTGTCGGCACCTCGGTGACCTACAAGGTGGTCGTCGGTACGACCGGGATCGGCAACCCCTACGTCAACACCATCACCGACTTCCCGCCGGTCGGCTTCGGCGCCCCGACCAAGACCACCATCACCGCCTACCACGCCATCGGCGGCCAGGTGACCGAGGACGTCACCCCCGAGCCGAACGCGGGCGGCTGGAAGGTCACCAGCACCGGCTGGTTCGTCAACTCCGGCAACCCGGTCACCCTGACCATCACCTACCCGGTCCCGGACAGCGTCAAGGCGGGCCAGATGATCACCAGCGGTGGCGTCGGCGTCGCGGGCACCGTGGGTGTCGGCAACGAAATGCCCGGCCTCACCGCCTGCTTCACCGCGCGCGGCGCCAATGCGGGCGAGACCGTGATCGGCAGCCTCGGCGACAACGGTCTGGGCTCCTCCGACGGTCAGCTGAGCTCCACCGGCTCGATGAGCGACATCATCTCCGACGTGCTGCGCAATCTGATCGGTAGCTGATCGCGTAGCACCTGGTCGCCGGGACGGTCTCGCGCTGCCGTCCCGGCGTTCTGGGTTCGCCGGGTATCGCCCCCATCTGTAGTGAGGATTCATGTTCGTGTTCACCCGTACCCGCGCGGTCGCGGTCTCGGCCATGGCGCTGGTGCTGCTGTCGGTCGCCTCGATCGGCACCGCGGGCGCCGACGCCTCGCGCCTGGACCGCGTCGAGCGGCCGGGCCAGCGTCAGCAGACGCTGCACGTGTACTCCGCGTCGATGGACCGGGTGATCCCGCTGCAGGTCATCACCGCGCACGACACCAGCGTCCCGCGCCCGACCCTGTACCTGCTCAACGGCGCCGGCGGCGGCGAGGACGTCGCGAACTGGTACAACCAGACCGATATCGTGCAGTTCTTCGCCGACAAGAACGTCAATGTCGTCACGCCGGCCGCGGGCAAGTTCTCCTACTACACCGACTGGCAGCGCGACGATCCCACACTCGGCCGCAACAAATGGCAGACCTTCCTCACCGAAGAACTCCCGCCGATCATCGACGCCACGCTGAATACCACGGGCGTGAATGCCATTGCCGGACTGTCGATGTCGGCCACCGCCGTACTCAACCTGGCCATCGCCGCTCCCGACCGCTACCGCGCCGTCGGCGCCTACAGCGGCTGCGCCTCGGTCGCCGACCCGATGGGCCGCGCCTACGTCGACGTGGTCTTCGCCCGCGCGGGCGCCGCCCCCCCCCACATGTGGGGCCCGCCCCGCGACCCCGCCGGGCCCGCCAACGACCC
>NZ_JBHXMY010000092.1:0-10848 GCF_042720195.1 Nocardia sp. NPDC058497
GGGGGTCCCGGGGGGGGGGGCGGGGGGTGGGGGGGGGGGGGGGCGGGCCCCCCGGGGGTGGGGGTTGGCTTTCTGCCCTTTTCCCCCCCGCGGCCCGCCCCCCGGCCCCGGTCCGGGCCCGCTTCCGCGTTGTCTGGGATCATCGAGTGATGACCACGATCACCGTGCAGCTTCCCGACGAGGTGCACGCCCAGCTCGCCGACGCCGCCGATTCCGATGGCCTGTCGATGAACGCGGCCGTCGTGACGGCAGTTCAGGAGTGGATCCAGTCGCGGGCCCAGCGGGTACAGGAGCGCGCCCGGATGCAGCAGGTACTGGCGGCCGATCCGCACTTGCGCGCACTGCTCGGCGACGACTGATCACCGCTCGAGCAGCACGCAGGCAACGGCCTCACAGATACGTGGCGTCGGCGGACCCGCGCTGATCGGCCCGAACTACTCCGTGACAAGTGCCACGTCGGTGCCGACGACCGTCCCTCGCGCGAGTCGTCCACTGCCCGGCGCGCTGACCCAGACCGCCGCCGCCAGAATCGCGTCCAGCACCAGCGCGAGCACCGCCACCAGCAGCGCGCCGACCAGCACCAGGTCGTAGCGGTAGAGGCCGATGCCGTCGAAGATGTAGCGGCCGAGCCCGCCGAGGTTGACGTAGGCGGCGATGGTCGCGGTGGCGACCACTTGCAGCGTGGCGCTGCGTAGCCCGCCCAGCATCACCGGCAGCGCGTTCGGGATCTCGACCCGGAACAGGATCTGCCGCTCGGTCATCCCCATCGCGCGCGAGGCATCGACCACATCGGCCTGCACATTGGCGATGCCCGCGTAGGCGCCCGCCAGCAGCGGCGGAACGCCGACGGTGATCAGGGCCAGCAGCGGCGGGATCAGTCCGAGCCCGAGCAGCAACACCAGGAAGGTGAGCAGCCCCAGCGTCGGCAGCGCGCGCATGGCGTTGGCGAAACCGACCAGCAGCGCGCTGCCGCGCCGGGTGTGCCCGATGACCAGACCCAGCGGCACCGCGATCACCGCCGACAACGCGACGGCCAGGAAGCTGTACCAGAGGTGTTGCAGCAGCCGGTGTTCGATCCCGGCGGGCCCGCCCCAGTTCGCGCCGTCGCTCAGGTAGTGCCAGGCGTCGATGAACAGATTCACGAGCGCACCTCTTCCCGGCCTGCGCGGGTCCAGGGGGTGGCGATCCGGCCGAGCAGGAACACCAGCCGGTCGAAGATCAGCGCCAGCGCCAGCGTGACGATGATGCCAGCGACGATCTGGTCCGGATAGTCGCGCTGATAGCCCTGGGTGAACAGCTTGCCCAGCCCGCCGACGCCGATCAGCGCGCCCACCGACACCATCGCGATATTGGTGACCACCACGACGCGCAGCGTCGAGACGAACACCGGCAGCGCCAGTGGCATATCGACGGTGAGCGTACGGCGCAACCTGCCGAATCCGATCGCGTCGGCCGCGTCGACCACGCTGGCGGGCACGGTATCCAGCGCGGTCGGCACCGCGATCAGCAGCAGCGCCGTCGAATACACGGTGAGCGCGATGATGACATTCAGCGGATCGATCGCCGAGATGCCGGCCAGCGGCGGGATGATCACGAACAGCGCCAGCGAGGGAATGGTGTAGGCCAGGCTCGACACCGTCGTGGTGATCTTCCTGGCCCAGCCGCGGCCGCGGATCACCGCGCCGAACGGGATCGCGATCACCAGGCCGAGCAGCAGCGGCACCAGCGCGAGCACCAAGTGCGTGCGGGTGATCGCCATGATCTCGGCGAAGTTGTCGATCAGGTATCGCACGGGACGTCCTGGTCGAAGAACTCCCGGTTCCGCCGCGCGTCCTCGATGCCGCGCTGCTCGGCGAGCTGGGTGAGCACGTCGACGGCCAGCAAGCCCCCGCGCACGGCGCCCGCGCCGTCGACGGCGACCCCGATGCCCGACGGCGAGGAGATCGCCGCGTCCAGCGCCTGCCGCAGGTCACCGTCCGGCGTGAACAGCGAGCCACCCGCGGACACGCTCGCCGCCAGGGACTTTCCGGCGCGGACCGCCTCCACTCCGGTGACATCCACCCAGCCGCCCGGCTTGCCGTCGGCGTCGACCACCAGCGCCCATTCGCCCTGTTCCAGCCGCAATCCGGCGACCTCGCCTGCCTCGACGGTCCGGATCGGCGCCAGCGCGACGTCATCGGCGGTCCGGAACGACAGCGCCCGGTAGCCGCGATCCCGGCCGACGAACCCCGCGACGAAATCGGTGGCGGGCTGGGCCAGGACCCGCTCCGGCGCGTCGAACTGCTGCAACACCCCACCGCGCCCGAACACCGCGATCGTGTCGCCGAGGGTGATCGCCTCGTCGATATCGTGGGTCACGAACACGATCGTCTTGTGCAGTTCGGCCTGCAGCCGCTGCATCTCGGACTGCAACTCCGCCCGCACCACCGGGTCCACGGCACTGAACGGCTCGTCCATCAGCAGCACCGGCGGGTCGGCGGCCAGCGCCCGCGCTACCCCCACGCGCTGCTGCTGACCACCCGAGAGCTGCGCCGGATACCGGTCGGCCAGACCACGATCGAGGCCCACCCGGTCGAGCACCTCCAGCGCCGCGGCGCGCGCGGACTTGCGGGAGGCACCGAGCAGCATCGGCACCGTGGCCACATTGTCGATCACCTTGCGGTTGGGCAGCAGCCCGCCGCTCTGGATCACATAGCCGATGCCGAGGCGCAGCCGCACCGGGTCGACCGTCGCGATGTCACGTCCGTCGATCGTGACGGTGCCCGCGCTGGGATTCACCATCCGGTTGATCATCCGCATCGAGGTGGTCTTGCCGCAGCCGGACGGGCCGACGAACACGGTGAACGAGCCCGATTCGATCCGCAGATTCAGCGCGCGAACCGCCTGGGTGCCGTCCGGGTAGGTCTTCTCGATATCGCGGAATTCGATGTCGGACAAGGATTCTCCTAGCGAGCAGGGACTAGGCGATGGGGACGTTGAGGCCCTGCGCGGTGATCCAGGCGAGTGCGGCGGCCTTCGGCTCGATCTTGCTGTCGCCCGAGACGGCCGTGTTCAGCGAGATCAGCTCGGTGGTGGTGAGTTTGGCCGACACCGCGTCGAGCACCGCCACCGCTTTGTCGGTCTTCTTCGCGGCATTGAACAGCGGCACCACATTCTGGGCCGCGAAATTGTGCTTCGGGTCGTCGAGGACGACGAGGTCGTTCTGCGCGATCGCGGGGGAGGTGGTGAAGATATCGGCCGCGGTGACCTGGCCCTCGACCAGCGCGCGCACCGTCGCGGGCCCGCCGCCGTCGGCGATCGGCACGAAATCGGCGTCGCCGATCTCGAGGCCGTAGCTCTCCTCCAGACCGGGCAGCCCGCCGGGGCGCTGCGCGAATTCCGCGGGCGCGCCGAATTTCACCTCGGCCGAATGCGGGGCCAGATCGGCGATGCTGCGCAGGTTCCACCGGTCCGCGGTCGCGCGGGTGACGACCACCGCGTCGGAATCCTGGCCGGGTGCGGGCGTCGCGATGGCGAGGTCGCTGCCGAGGGCGGCGGTCAGTGCCGCGTTCACCTCCGCCTCCGCAGTGGCGGTGGCGTCGGAGTCCAGGTACTGCAGCAGGTTTCCGGTGTACTCCGGGATCAGCGAGATCGCGCACTGGCGTAACGCGGGGATATAGGCCTCGCGACTGCCGATGTTGAACTTCGTGTCGACCTTGAAGCCGTTGATCCGCAGGACCTCGGTGTAGATGTTGGCCACGGTCTCGGACTCGGGGAAATTGGCCGAGCCGATGATCAGCGCGTCACTGGCGCAATCACCCTTGGCGGCCAGCGGATCGGAGTTGCCGCACGCGGAGACGATCATGGCGGCGGCCAGCGCGACAGCGGCTGCCAGCACCCGGCCCGCCCGTGCCGCGAGGCGGCGGGCCGGGCGACGTTGTCCACGCGACGAGGAGGCGAAGGCGGTTTTCACTGGTGTCCTTCCGGCAAAGGCGGGCAGTGCGCTGTGCGTGCGGCCGGGGTGCCGCAGGTACATTCTGGTTGGTAATACTGCCCGCGTCGCGCCGAATTGCGTGGGTTGGCCGCAAATACAGGAAGTTGGTGTCGCGGGATGGTGGCGGGTGCGGTGCGCCGGACAGTCGCTGCGCTACTGGTCACTACCTGGTCTTTCGCCGCTGTTTCCTGCGCGGGCGAGCAGGCGCGGACGGTGGTCGCGGTGGGCGCGGATTCCTCGGCCGAATCAGTTGTGCTCGCGGAGATCTATTCGCAGGCGCTGGCCCGAACCGGCACCGACACCACTGTCGTCCGCGGCTCGACGTCCCCGACGGCCGACCTGGACGCGGGCCGGATCGCGGTGCTCCCCGCCCGCAACGGTGGACTACTCGACCGCTGGAACCCGTCCGCGCGGGCGCGCACACCCGAGGACGTGGTGGCCGCCGTCAATGCCTCGCTCCCACAGGGTCTGTCGGTCACCGACGCCGCCGACGGAACCGACCTGCGCTCCCGGCTGCTGGTCACCGAGGAGTTCGCGAGCCGCGACGGTGTGCGTACGGTGGCCGCGCTCGTCCCGCGCTGTGCCGAACTGACCGCCGGTTACGCCGAACTCCCCGGACTCGCCGGCGATGCACCGTCACCAGGCATGATCTCCGGCTGCACCTTCGCCACGACCACGCGCTACCCCGACCCGCAGGCGCTGCGAAAAGCGCTGCAGGACGGGGAGATCCAGGTGGGGATCGTCAACGGACCACCGGCCGACGCCGATTCGGCGGGGCTCGTTGTCCTCGACGATCCGAAATACGCGCTGCGCGCCCAGAACCTGCTTGCCGTCTACCGCTCCGGCATCTTCGACCGCACCCAGCTGAAGAAGCTCAACTACGTCGCGGGTGAACTCACCACCGAAGGCCTACTCGACCTAGTCCACCAGGTCGACGCAGGCACCGACCCTGCCGCCGCCGCCCGCACCTGGCTCGACGCCCACGGTCTCTAGACCTCAGCCGTCGCAGGCCGGGCTACACCGTGGGCTCTAGACCTCGGCGACGCAGAACACGCGTGTCGACGCTAGTTGCACTAGACGGCGCGACGCGGTCATTGTGGCCCAGCGGTCCAGAGGGCACTGATCGGGACGCCGGACAGGCCGTCGCCGAAAGGGAGTTGCTGGTCGCCGCAGTAGACGACGAAGCCGGCGTGGAAGCGGTCGCCGAGGCGGCGCTGCAGGATCCGCAAGCCCCGGAAGTCGTTGGTTCGGATGGTCTCGGCGGCCTTGACCTCGATCGCGACGACGCGGCCCGCGTTGTCCTCGAGGATCGCATCGACTTCGTAGCCGTCCCGGTCGCGGTAATGGTGCAGCCGGGCCATGGTTGTACTCCAGGTGAGTTGTCGGGTGAGTTCGCCCAGCACGAAGGTTTCCATGATGCTGCCGGTCGCGGCGTCGTTGGTGATGCCGGTGAGTAGATGGGCGGCGAGGCCCGAATCGGTAAAGGTCAGTTTCGGCGTTGAGATGGCGCGTGTTGTCGCGTTGGCCGACCAAGCGGGAATCAGGCGGATGAGGTAGATGAGTTCCAGGATGTCGACATACTCCCGGACCGTGCTGACCGGCATCCCCAGGTCGGCGGACAAGCGGCTGTAATTGAGCAGCCTGCCGCTTTGGGCTGCCAAGGTGGCGACGAGGCGGCGCATGTCGGAACTGCGCCGGATGTCGGCAACCTGATGCACATCACGGCTCATGATGTCGTCCAGGTACGAGCTGAAGAACTGGGCACGTCGGCGCGGTGCGGTGCGTCGGATGGCTTCGGGGTATCCGCCCCTGGCCGCCAGCATCAAGTAGTCCTTGCGTCGCAAGTCCGACGGGCCGGTCCGGAACTCGCTGCCCGCCGCGAACACAGCGTCGATGAAACCATCTGGCGTGCTGTCGATTTCCCCCTGCGAGAGCGGGAAGAGTTCGATCGTCTCCGATCGTCCGGGCAGCGAATCGCCGAGCTTGCTCAGGCCGAGTAGCCGGGCCGAGCCGGTCAACAGGAAATGGCCGGGCCGTGGGTCGCGGTCGACAGCGTGTTTGATCGACAGCCACAGATCGGGAACGCGCTGTACTTCGTCGATCATCATCGTGCCAGGGGCATCGAGGAACCCTGCTGGATCTGCGGCCGCCGAGGTGCGAGTCCGTACATCGTCCAGGTAGCGCTTGGTCACGGCCGGGTTCCCGCGCAGGCATTGCTCGGCGAGGGTGCTCTTGCCGGTTTGCCGTGCACCGTTGATGATGATGATGCGAGTGTCCGCCAGCGCCTCTTCTACCAGTGCAGATGCTTTTCGGGGTAGGAGATCGGCGGCCTGATGCATGGGTCGAATGCTAGCTGAGATGTCAATCTGCCGATGGTCCTCCCGTCAATCTGCCGACAGGTGCGGCGTCAATCTGCCGAGATGAAGGAAGGTCGGCGCAGTGCGTGGCGTGATCTACGAGGCGTCGGGGATCTTACCGAGTTACGCACCCTTGCCGGCGCCTGTTCCGATCGGTATATTCCGTTTGGAATATTTGGTGTGGATCATGAACCTGTGCGGGGCGTGGAGGTGGGGCCTGTGGGGCAGTCAGGACGGAACACGATGACACCGTTGGCTATCGCTGTTCTCGCGTTACTCGACGAGCGGCCCATGCATCCGTATGAGATGTATCAACTGTTGATCGCCCGCCGGGAGGACCTGCTGGTCAAGGTACGGCCGGGGTCGCTGTATCACGCGGTGGCGCGCTTGGCGGTGGACGACATGGTGTGGGCCGAGGGGACCGACCGGGAGGGCAATCGGCCTGAGCGCACCACCTACCGGATCGCCGATGCCGGTCGCGAGGCGTTGCGTGGGCGGATCGCCGATCTGCTGCGCACGCCGGTGCAGGAGTATCCGATCTTCCGGATCGCGCTGGCCGAGGCGCACACCCTGCCGCGGGAACAAGTCGTCGCGTTGCTCGGTGAGCGCGCCGAACAGGTGAGCCAGGAGCTGACCGATATCGAGGCGATGATCGAGTGGACCCGGAGCAACGAGGTGCCGCGCCGGTACTGGCTGGTCCTGGAGTACATGCGGGCGACGGTCCGGGCCGATCTCGACTGGATCCAGCAGTTCGCCGCCGAACTCGACAGCGGCGCCCTCGAGTGGGAGCAGTACGACCCGGTCACCGGCCGGCGGCTCACCCTCGACACCGCCCACGAATGGCCGACCGGGGACCACCCCGATGCCCCACCACGACCCAGGTGGGCGGCCCCCACCGCCCGCCGCTGACCGCCGAGCTCATCACTCCCGATAGGAACGAATTCGATGACCACCCAACGCAATCCATGGCTGGCGCTGTTCGCGCTGGTGGTCGGGTTCTTCATGATCCTGCTCGATATGACGATCGTCGCGGTCGCCAACCCGGCGATCATGAAGGACCTGAACAGCGACATCTCCAACGTCATCTGGGTGACCAGCGCCTACCTGCTCACCTACGCGGTGCCGCTGCTGGTCACCGGCCGCCTCGGCGACAAGTACGGACCCAAGAACATCTATCTGATCGGCCTGGCGGTCTTCACCGGCGCTTCGCTGTGGTGCGGTCTGTCCGGCAGCATCGGCATGCTGATCGCCGCCAGGGCGGCCCAGGGCATCGGCGCCGCGCTGATGACGCCACAGACGATGGCCGTCATCACCCGCACCTTCCCGCCGGACAAGCGCGGCGCCGCGATGGGGCTATGGGGCGGCGTCGCCGGCCTCGCGACGCTTCTCGGCCCGATCCTGGGTGGCGTGCTGGTCGACACCCTCGGCTGGCAGTGGATCTTCTTCGTCAACGTGCCGGTCGGCGTCATCGCGTTCGGCCTGGCCATGTGGCTGGTGCCCGCGCTGCCGACCAACGATCACAAGTTCGACTTCGTCGGCGTCGCGCTCAGCGGTATCGGCATGTCGGCGCTGGTGTTCGGTATCCAGGAAGGTAATGCGGACGACTGGTCGCTGCGGATCTGGCTGCTGATCGGGTTCGGCGCGCTCATGCTGGTGGCGTTCGTGGTCAACCAGGCCAGGAACCGCGGCGAGCCGCTGGTGCCGATGAGCCTGTTCCGCGACCGCAACTTCTCGCTGTCGAACACGGCGATCGCCGCGATGGGCGCCGCGGTCACCTCGATGATGGTGCCCTCGTACTTCTATCTGCAGGCGGTGCGAGAGATGTCGCCGACCATGTCGGCGCTGGTCTTCGCGCCGATGGCGATCGTCACCGGTGTCACCGCGCCGTTCATCGGCAAGTTCTCGGACCGGCTGCCGCCGCGCCTGGTGCCGACCATCGGTTTCACGCTGTTCGCCGGCTCGGTGTTCTCCTTCGCCGCGTTGATGACACCGGATTCGCCGATCATCCTGTTCCTGATCGCCGCCGCCGTCGCGGGCCTGGCCAACGCGTGCATCTGGGCGCCGCTGGCCTCGACGGCCACGCACAACCTGCCGGTCGCCCAGGCCGGTGCGGGCGCCGGTGTCTACAACACCACCCGCCAGGTGGGCTCGGTGCTCGGCAGCGCCGCGATCAGCGCGTTGATCGCAGCCCGCCTGACCGCGAACGGCCTCGGCGGTGGCGCCCCGGTCGGCGAGGGCTCGGCCACCGGCCCGCTCCCACCCCAGATCCTCGACGAGTTCAGCACCTCACTGGCCCAGTCGATGCTGCTCCCCGCCGCCATCCTGCTCATCGGCGTCATCGCCTCGGCCCTGTTCGTCGGCCACGGCAAATCGGGCGCCGCCCGGTCTCGCGAACTGGCGTCGGCCGACTCGGCCTGACACCGAGCACCGGCTACCTGTCGTGTTCCGCCGCGACGGGTAGCCGATCACCGGCCGCAGCCGCGCAACGGGTTCCGGCCGCTGACGGCTCCCCGTCAGCGTGCCAGGGATGATCCCAGCGAGTCCCAATCGAGCTTGATCCGCACCGGGAGGTCGACCACCGCGTCCCCACCGGGTTCGAGCACGGCGTGGGGGCGGTATTGCCGTAGTGCGTGATCCAGGACGAGGACCTCGATCGAATCGATCCGGTTGTCGCCGATCCACACAATCCAGTACCAGGGAATTCCGGCTAGCGCGTACTCGGCCTTCTTCTGTGCGATGTCGACCTTCTCGCTACCAGGGGAAACAATCTCGACCATCAGGTGTATCAGCGTCGCGGGAAGCGGGCGAAGCCCGGGCGGTGCGCAGTCGAACAACGCGACATCGGGTCGGCGGATCGTCGCGGAAGGCAGCTCCCACAGCACGACGTCGAAATCCGTGTCGACGTCCAAACAACCGTCCTGGTGGCGGGACATGTGCGTTTCCGCCGCCGCCTCGATGAGGTTCGCCAGGCGGCGACCGGCCTTCTGGTGGGGCCGGGTCGGGGACTCCGCTCTGACGAGGTCACCGTTCACTACTTCGAACTGGCGGCAGAAGTCTTCTGGGAGCTCACGCCAGATTTCCACGGTGACCGGCTCCGGCTGCACGTTCTCCGATCGTGCCCACTCAAAGATGGCCGACATGTGTGCTCCTCCGCATTGGCACCGACAGGTCGATCTTATGCGGTCGCGACACTCAACTGACCTGGATGGTGAGGGTGGGGTAGCCGGTGGCGCCGTCCGGGATGACGTCCTGTTGGACCGCTGTCTGGGGTACGCCGGTGGTGTCGGTGGTGCGGGCGCGGAGGGTGTGCTGGCCGGGGGTGGCGTCCCAGTCGTAGACCCATTGGCGCCAGGTGTCGATGGAGACCTCGGTGGACAGGCGGGCCGGCTGCCAGTCGCCGTTGTCGATCTGGACCTCGACGGAGGTGACGCCGCGGTGCTGGGCCCACGCGACGCCGGCGATCGTGGTGCGGCCCTGGGGGATTCGGCCGCGGCCGCGTGGGGTGTCGATGCGGGTGCCGGTTTTGATCGGGCCATGCGCCGACCAGCCGCGGCGGGTCCAGTAGGCGGTGGCCTTGTCGAAGCGGGTGACCTCGAGTTCGGTGACCCATTTGGTGGCCGAGACGTAGCCGTAGAGGCCGGGCACCACCAGTCGCGCCGGGTAGCCGTGCTGGAGTGGGAGCGGTTCGCCGTTCATGCCGATCGCCAGCAGCGCGTCGCGGCCGTCGGTGAGGGCCGCGAGCGGTGTGCCCGCGGTCCAGCCGTCTGTGCTGGTCGAGAGCACCATGTCGGCGTCGGGCAGCGGGCGCGCTTCGGCGAGCAGTTCGTCGAGCCGGTAGCCGAGCCAGCGGGCGTTGCCGATCAGGTCGCCGTTGATCGGGTTGGAGACGCAGGCCAGCGTCACCAGCCGTTCGACCGGCGTGCGGCGCGCGAGATCGTCCCAGGTGAGGGTGATTTCGTGGTCGACCATGCCGTGGATGCGCAGCGACCACGAGTCTGTGGAGACCTGGGGAACGATCAGCGCGGTGTCGATCCGGTAGAACTCGCTGTTCGAGGTGAGATACGGAGTCAGACCGGGAACCCGCAGATCGGCGTCCGGCGGCAGAGCGGGCGGCGGGGTGGCGGGGGCCGGTAGATCGACGGTCGACCGCTCGGCCGACACATCGGTGCGCGCCCCGCCGAGCAACCGTCCCGCCAGCCCGGCGCCGATCGCGAACACACCGGTGGCAGCGATCCCGCCGAGCACTCGTCGCCGCCCCGTGCTCGCCGGGGCGCCTTCGCCCTGACCGGCATCGGTCCGGTCGGTGTCGATCCGCCGGGTCAGCCCCCGCAACGCGAGAATCCCTGCGGCAGTGCCGATCAGCGCGGGTAGCGCCCCGCTGAATCCACCGGCCCTGCCCGCCCCGACGACGGCGGCGAACATCCCGAAGACGCCGAAGGTGATCGACCCGAGCGGGCGGCGGTCACGCGCGCTCGCCCCCCCCGCCCCCCCGACCCCCCCCCCCCCCCCCCCCCACAC
>NZ_JBHXMY010000092.1:10858-14773 GCF_042720195.1 Nocardia sp. NPDC058497
AACCGCGTAAACCCGCGGGCCGGGGGCTAACCGGGGGGGTCGCCCCCCGTGTAAGCCCCCGGCCCGGCCCGCCCCCCCCCCGGGGGCTAACAGCCCTAGGCGGCCGACGGTGATCGACCCGATCGGCCGGCTGACGCGCTCGAGCGCACCGGCCGAACCGGCGACCACCACCGCCACCACCCCCATGCACACGAACAACACGGCCTTGTCGTTCGTCCCGAAGGTCTGGATCGCCCATTCCCGGATCCCGTCCGGCGTGTGGTCGACGACGCTCGCCCCGAGCGCATACGCGGGCGCACTGCCCGCGCCGGTGAATACCGCGACCAGCTCTGCGATTCCGAGGACCAGCGCCGCCGAGACGACTCCGGCCAGTACCCGCATCCACGCCATATCGAGAGCCTACGTCGCCGTGCACGGCCCCCACGGCGCGCCGGTAGCGACGAAGGCGTTGCCGAGTGCTCGCGGGAGTAGTCTGCGCGGAATGACAGCACGTTCTCTCTCGCGATTCGTGTCTGCGGCCTTCCTGGCAGCCGCGATTCCGCTGGTGTCGCCCACTCATTCCGCCACCGCCGCGGCCTGCGCCGAGATCGAGGTGGTGTTCGCCCGCGGCACCGACGAGCCCGGCGGCGACCTCGGTCTCACCGGCATCTCCTTCGTCGAGGCGGTGCGCTTCAACGCCGGCGGGCGCTCGGTGGGCTCGTACGGGGTCGACTACCCCGCCAGCAGTGAATTCACCGACCGGCTCGCCTTCGCGCGCACCGTCGTGCAGGGCATCGAGGACGCCCAGCGGCGGGTCGAATACATCGTGACGAACTGCCCCGGCACCAGGATCGTGCTGGGCGGCTACTCCCAGGGCGCGGCGGTGGCCGGGTTCGCCATCGGCACCGAGGTGCCCGACGGCGTGCCGCGGGAGTACCGCTCGTATCTGCCCGCGCCGATGTCACCCGAGGTGGCCGAACACATCGCCGCGGTCGCGCTGTTCGGCAAACCGTCGGACCGGTTCATGGCCGACGCGGGCGCACCCGTGGTGTCGATCGGCGCACCCTACGCGGACAAGACCATCGACCAGTGCATCGTCGCGGACAATATCTGCGACGGTTCGCCGCTCGGTCAGCCCAACACCTTGCACACGCTCTACAGTGTCAACGGAATGACCCTCACCGCAGCGGAATTCGCGGCACAACGCTTCTAGCCCCAGACAGCGAAAAGGCCGGTCGCGCCAGAGCGCGACCGGCCTTTCGGCGGTCAGGTCAGGAGTAGATCTTGTCCACTTCGCCCGCGTACTGCTTCATCACGACGGCGCGCTTGAGCGACATCTTCGGGGTGAGCTCGCCACTCTCCTGGGTCCAGTCGACCGGGAGGATGCGGATCTTCTTGATCGCCTCGGCCTTGGAGACCTTCTTGTTGGTCTCGTCGATCGCGGCCTGCACCTCGGCGACCAGCGCCGGGTTCTCGATCAGGGCCTCGATCGCGGTGTCGGCGGCGATGCCGTTGCGGTCCTTCCAGCCCGGCAGCGCCTCCGGGTCGAGGGTGATCAGCGCGCCGATGAACGGCTGACCGTCACCGACGACCATGACCTGGCTGATCAGCGGGTGCGCGCGCAGGGAGTCCTCGAGCACGGCGGGGGAGACGTTCTTGCCGCCCGCGGTGACCAGGATTTCCTTCTTGCGGCCGGTGATGGTGACGAAGCCGTCGGCGTCGATGGCGCCGAGGTCGCCGGTCTTGAACCAGCCGTCGGAGAACGCTTCCTCGGTGGCCTCGGCGTTGCCCCAGTAGCCGTTGAACACCACGCCACCCTTGAGCAGCAGCTCGCCGTCCTCGGCGATCTTGGCCGCGTGGCCCTCGATCGGGCGACCGACCGAGCCGACCCGGATCTGGTTCTTGGTGTTGACGGTGAACGCGGCGGTGGTCTCGGTCAGGCCGTAGCCCTCGTAGATCGTGACGCCGGCACCACGGAAGAAGTGGCCAAGGCGCGCGCCCAGCGGGCCGCCACCGGAGACCGCGGCCAGGCACTGCCCGCCGAGGGCCGCCCGCAGCTTGCTGTAGACCAGCTTGTCGAAGACGAAGTGCTTGAGCTTGAGCAGCAGGTCGGGGCCGCCCTTGGTCTCGAGCGCGGTGCTGTAGGCGATGGCGGTCTCGGCCGCGGCGTCGAAGATCTTGCCCTTGCCGCCGTCGTGCGCCTTCTGCTTGGCGGAGTTGAACACCTTCTCGAACACGCGCGGCACCGCGAGGATGAAGTTCGGCTGGAACTCACCGAACTGCTCGACCAGGGTCGTCCAGTCCGAGGAGTGGCGGACGGCCACCTTGGAGTCGAAGGCGATCAGCGCGACCGCGCGGGCGAACACGTGCGCCAGCGGCAGGAACAGCAGAGTCTTCTGACCCGGCTTGACGAAGTCGCCGAGCGCGACCTGGCCCGAACGCGACTCCGCGTAGAGGTTCGCGTGGGTCAGCTGCACACCCTTGGGGCGGCCGGTGGTGCCCGAGGTGTAGATCAGGGTGGCCGGGGAGGCCGCGCCGACCTGCTTGCGGCGGGTGTGCACGACCTCGTCGTCGAGATCGGCGCCGCGCTTGGTCAGCTCGTCGACCGCGCCCTTGTCGATCTGCAGGGTCTCGGCCAGCGCGGGCAGCGAACCGGCTTCGATCTCCTCGATCGTGGCGCGATGCTTGTCGTTCTCGACGACCAGCAGCTTGGTCTCGGAGTCCTGCAGGATCCACTTGGCCTGCTCGGCGGCGGAGCTGTCGTAGATCGCGACGGTCACGCCACCGGCGGCCCAGATCGCGAAGTCCAGCAGCGTCCACTCGTAGCGGGTGGCTGCCATGATGGCGACGCGGTCGCCCAGCTCGATGCCCGAGGCGATCAGGCCCTTGGCGACGCCGGTGACGGCCTTCTCGAACTGTGCCGCCGTCACGTCGTTCCAGCCGCCGCTGCCGTTCGGGACGTTGAACAACACCGTGTTCGGCGTCTCCTTGCCGAAGCGGAAGACGTTGTCGGAATTGTTCGCATCGTCCGGGATGGTGTAGGAAGCCGGAACTTCGAACTCTCGCATCTGTGCCCTTCCAGTGGGTTCTACTCGCCAGTAATCTACGACACGTTCGTGCGGGCCGCGATATCGCCGCCCGAATTGCCCGTCACCAAGGCTTTATCGTAAATCGTCGATCGATACCGGCTGAATTGCTTCTCGCAGGAATTCTGCGAGTTCGCTGAGTGCCAGCGCTGCCTCGGTGACCAGCGCGGCCTGCGCTTGCGCGACGTGCCAGAGGCCGCGGGTTTCGGTGAAGCGGACGTGCACACCCGCCCCACGCATGGCGGAAACGAGCTGGCAGCACTGATCGTGTAACAGTTCGCTCACATCGGCCTGCACGTAGGTGGGAGGCAGGCCGAGCAGGTTTCCGGTGAGCGGGGCGTAGCCCGCATCGGTTGCGGCGCCGTCGCCGAGGTAGTAAGCGGCGCACGCTTGCGACCACGCCCGGTTGATCACCAGGTCGCGGGCTTTGGCGGGCACCTGGGTCGGGTCGACCCAGGGTGCGATCAGGCCGAGGGCGGCAGGCGTCATCGCGTGCTTGTCGATCAGCCGCTGGGCGAGTGCCAGCGCGAGGCCGCCGCCCGCCGAGTCACCGGCCAGGCAGATCTGGTCGGGCCGGTAACCGACGTTGCGCACCAGATCCAGGAACGCGGCCTCGGCGTCGTCGAGGCCGGCCGGGAGCGGGTGTTCGGGCGCGAGCCGGTAGTCCAGCGCGTAGACCGCGCACGAGGTCTCCTGCGCCAGGTGCGCCACCAGCGAGCGGTGCGTGGTCAGCGAGCCGACCACGTAACCGCCGCCGGGGACGGAGATGTTAGCGCCCCCGGCGCGGGTCGGGGGGGTCGGCCGGGGCGGGGGACCCGGGGTCGGGGGCGGGGCGCAGAGCCGCACGGCG
>NZ_JBHXMY010000093.1:0-6291 GCF_042720195.1 Nocardia sp. NPDC058497
TACGCCACTGGGTACTGACACGCTGTAGGTGGTGTGGGGCGGTGGGGTGCCCCCCCCCCACACGTGTGTCCTGGGGAAAGGATTGGACTTGGGCACCGACGGTGACGACAACGAGCGCGGCAATCAACGACCCGCGGCCGGATTCGGTCCTCCCGTAGGCGATTTCGGGCCGCCGGTCGACGACGAGCCCACCGGTTTCGGCGGGCCGCTCGCCGCGGCGCCGCCGCCTGCCCCGCCGGGTTCGATACCGGAGATGGGCTGGCGTCCGGCCGGTCCGCCCGCATCGGGTCCGCCTGCCGCGAGTCCGTTCGGCGCGCCGGTCGCCGGGACGCCGCCGGTGGCGCCGCCGCCGGGGCCGCCCACCATGCCGCCGCGCCCTCCGGTTCAGCCGCCGCACAACCAATCCGCGCCCACCTCTGTCTTCGGCGGTGCGGTGGCCACGCCACCGCCTGCTCCACCGCAGAGCCCGCCGCCGCGTCCCGCGGGCGACGTCTCGCCGTTCGGTGCCCCAGACCCGCGGGTCGGCGCGCCGTCGGAGGATCAGACCGTCCGATTCACCGGTGAGCCGCCGCAGCGCCGGGACAGCTCGCCCTTCGGTGACTCGGTGCCGGTGACCTCGGGTCGCGAACTCACCGAGGTGATCCGGCGCGGCCAGCCGGGTCCGCGTGCGGAAGCTCCCGCCGAGCCCGCGCCCGAGTCCGCGCGCGTGTCGACGCCGGAGATGGTGCGCCAGCCCGCGCCCGAGACCACGCGCGCGCCCATCGCCGAGGAAGCCAAGGCCGAGGACAAGGCCTGGTGGAACAGCCCCGACGAGAGTGGCGGGGTGCCGAAGCCGCCCGCCGAGCAGGGTCTGTCCTGGGCCGATGATCCGATCGCCCGCAGGCTCGCGCCGAAGACCCCGGTCGCGCCGGTCAGCGAGAAGAAGGAAACCGACCAGCGGATGCGCTGGATCATCGGTGGCGCGGCGGCCGCGGTGCTGCTCGTTGTCGCGCTGGTGCTCACGATCGGCCTGGTCAAGCGTGGTGGTGGCGAGGATCCTGGCAGGACCGCGGCTCCGATCCCGTCGATCACCTCGCCCACCGACTGCAAGGCCGTGGCCGAGCAGGCGGTCACCGTGGGCAACGGTCCCGGTGACACGTCGACGGGCGCCAAGGCGATCCTCGGTTTCCAGTACGCCTTCTACGTCGACCGGTCCGGTGCCAAGGTGCGCGAGTACGTCGCGCCCGACGCGGAGAACATCTCCCCGGCCGAGACGATCCAGAAGGCGATCGACGACCTGATCCCGGCCGGTTCCAAGCATTGCGTGAAGATGCGCGAGACCACCACCGGCAGGTACGACGTGGAACTGCGCGAATGGCATCCCGACGGCTCGGCGATCGTGTACAAGCAGGAGATCGTCACCACCAACACCGAAGGAAAGTGGCAGGTCAAGTCGATCACCGCGCGGTAGGGTCTCACTATTCGGGACGCTAATTTCACATCCTGGTGAGTGATATGCAATCGTAGGATGATTGCTTCTCTTGGTGTACCCGGAGGTTTCCATGTCGCTGACCATTCCATTGGCGGGCAAGCTCGCCGGCCTGCAGAGCTCGGCGATCAGGGACCTGCTCAAACTCACCGCGCGCGCCGACGTCATCAGCCTGGCGGGCGGGCTGCCCGACGCGGCGCTGATGCCGAGTGGGCGGATCGCCGTCGCCGCCGAGTCCGCGCTGGCCGATGCCGCGGTCCTGCAGTACACCGAGTCGCCCGGCCTGCCCGCGCTGCGCGCGGTGATCGCGGCCAGGGAGACCGCCAGGATCGGCCGCGCCGTGCCGGTGGACGAGGTGTTCATCACCCACGGTTCCCAGCAGGCGCTGTCGCTGCTCGCCGAGGTCCTGCTCGATCCCGGCGCGCTGGTGATCGTCGAGGATCCGGCGTATGTCGGTGCGCTGCAAGTGTTCCGGGCCGCGGGCGCGCGTATCGTCGCCGTGCCGCTGGACTCCGACGGTATGCGCGTCGACGTCCTGGAGGACCTGCTGGCCGCAGGCGAACGCCCCGCCGTCGTGCACACCGTCTCCAATTTCCACAACCCCGGCGGTGTCACCCTCGCCCCCGAACGCCGCCGCCGTCTCGCGGAACTCGCTGAGGCGCACGGCTTCTGGGTCATCGAGGACGACCCGTACGGCGAACTCTGGTTCGACCAGCCCGCCCCCGACCCGGTCGCCACCTATTCACCTCAGGTGATCCGCCTCTCCAGCGTCTCCAAGATCCTGGCTCCCGCGCTGCGCGTCGGCTGGATGGTGGCCCCCGACCGCGTCTGTCGCGCAGTCGAACTCCTCAAGCAGGGCGCCGACCTCTGCGGCTCCGCCCTCACCCACCAGATCGCCACCGACCTGCTGACCGACACCGATTGGCTTGCCGCCCACGTCGATTCGATCCGCCAGGCCTACCGCACCCGCGCCAACGCGCTGGTCGACGCCGTCCGCACCACCTTCACCGACCGCGTCCGCTGCACCGACGCCGCGGGCGGCATGTTCGTCTGGGCCGACTTCACCGACGACACCGACACCTCCGCCCTCCTCCCCAAGGCCCTCGAAGCCGGCGTCGCCTACGTCCCCGGCGCCGCCTTCGCCGTCTCGGACGCCTACCGCAGCTCCATGCGCCTGTGCTTCACCACCTCCGACGAGGCCACTCTCACCGAGGCCGTGGCCAGGCTGGCTCGCGCGCTCTGAGCCCTCAGACCCACCCGTAGGTGCGTTCGACGGCCTTGTTCCATTCGCTGTAGCGCAGGACGCGTTCGTCGTCCGGCATGGTGGGGGACCAGGTGTGGTCGGCGGTCCAGTTGGCGCGGAGGTCGTCGAGGCCGGACCAGTAGCCGACGGCGAGGCCCGCGGCGTAGGCGGCGCCGAGGGCGGTGGTCTCGCGGACCACCGGGCGGACGACGGGGACGTCGAGGATGTCGGATTGGAACTGCATGAGCAGGTCGTTGCCGGTCATGCCGCCGTCGACCTTGAGGGTGGTCAGTTCCAGGTCGAGCTGCTGGGCGGCCGCGTCGGCGCGCATGGCGTCGACGACCTCGCGGGTCTGGAACGCGGTGGATTCCAGTGCGGCCCTGGCCAAGTGGGCCTTGGTGACGAAGCGGGTGAGGCCGGCGATGACGCCGCGGGCGTCGGGGCGCCAGCGCGGGGCGAACAGGCCGGAGAAGGCGGGGACGAAGTAGGCGCCGCCGTTGTCGTCGACGCTGCGGGCCAGCGGCTCCACCTCCTCGGCCGAGCCGATGATGCCGAGATTGTCGCGCAGCCACTGGACCAGGGAACCGGTGACGGCGATCGACCCTTCCAGGGCGTAGACGGCGGGTTGGTCGCCGAGCTGGTAGCAGGCGGTGGTGAGCAGGCCGTGCTTGCTGATCACCGGCGTCGTTCCGGTGTTGAGAAGCATGAAATTGCCGGTGCCGTAGGTGTTCTTGGCTTCGCCGGGGGACAGGCACGCCTGGCCGAAGGTGGCGGCCTGCTGGTCGCCGAGGATGCCCGCCACCGGTGCGCCCGCGAACGGGCCCGCGGTGATCTCGGCGTAGACCTCCGAGGAGCTGCGGATCCGCGGAAGCAGTGACATCGGGATGTCGAATTCGGCGCAGATCTGCGAATCCCATTGCAGCGTGCGCAGATCCATCAGCATGGTGCGCGAGGCATTGGTGACGTCGGTGAGGTGCTCACCGGTCAGCTTCCACAGCACCCAGCTGTCCATGGTGCCGAAACAGAGGTCACCGGCCTCGGCGCGGGCGCGCACGCCGTCGACATTGTCGAGGATCCAGCGCAACTTCGGCCCGGCGAAATAGGTCGACAGCGGCAGGCCGGTGCGCTCGGCGTAGCGCTGCGGGCCTTGGTCGCCCGCCAGTTCGGTGCACAGCTGGTCGGTGCGGGTGTCCTGCCAGACGATGGCGTTGTACACCGGTTCGCCGGTGGCCCGATCCCAGACGACGGTGGTCTCGCGCTGGTTGGTGATGCCGATCGCGGCCAGATCACCGGCCGAGCAGCCGCTGTTGCCCAGCGCGGCGCCGAGCACCCATTCGGTATTGCGCCACACCTCCGCCGGATCGTGCTCGACCCAGCCCGGTTTCGGGAAGATCTGCCGGTGTTCCCGCTGCGCGGTCCCGACGATCCGGCCCTGCCGGTCGAAGACGATGCAGCGACTCGAAGTCGTGCCCTGATCGATGGCGGCCACATAGCGACGCATTGGTGCAGGTTACCGAAAGGCGGGAGGCGCGCCCCGCCGAATCCAGCACGAGCGGCGAGGTGGCACTACGTTTAGCGTTGTACGCAGCGGCGCCGGGAGCGTGCACCGGCGTCGACCCACTGTCGGCTGGGACCGGCCGTTCCGCGGTCGGCGGCGAGGAGTCGAGCATGTCGCAGACACCGGAGTTTCCGTTCCTGCACCCCGGGGAACTGGTCGCGGGCGGTCAACGGGACCGGCTCGGGCCAGGTCAGCTCGGACCGGACCAGCGGCGCACCGCCTGGGCACGCCTCGGTAAGGACCCATTCGACGTGCTGGTCGTCGGCGGCGGCGTGGTCGGCGCGGGTATCGCGCTCGACGCGGCCACCCGTGGCCTGTCGGTCGCGCTCGTCGAGGCCCGCGATCTGGCGTCGGGGACCTCGAGCCGGTCGTCGAAGATGTTCCATGGCGGCTTGCGCTACCTTGAACAGTTCGAGTTCGGGCTGGTCAGGGAGGCGCTGAAGGAACGCGAGCTGGCGCTGTCGACGCTGGCGCCGCACCTGGTGAAGCCGTTGCGCTTCCTGTATCCGCTGACCCACCGCGTGTGGGAGCGGCCGTACGTGGCCGCGGGCCTGACCCTCTACGACACCATGGGCGGTTCGAAATCCGTTCCTGGACAGCATCATCTGACCCGGCACGGCGCGATGCGGCTGGCTCCGGGGCTGCGCCGGGATTCGATGATCGGCGGTGTCACCTACTACGACACCGTCGTCGACGACGCCCGCCACACCATGACCGTGGCCCGCACCGCCGCCCACTACGGCGCGGTCATCCGCACGTCGACCCAGGTGGTGGGGTTCCTGCGGGAGGCCGACCGGGTCGTCGGCGTGAAAATGCGCGACACCGAGGACGGGCGCACCGGCGAGGCGCGCGCGAATGTGGTGATCAACGCGACCGGCGTGTGGACCGACGAGGTGCAGGGTCTGTCGCGGCAGCGCGGCCGGTTCCATGTGCGCGCGTCCAAAGGGGTGCACATCGTGGTGCCGCGGGACCGCATCGTCAGCGATGCCGCGATCATCCTGCGCACCACCAGCTCGGTGCTGTTCGTCATCCCGTGGGGCGCGCACTGGATCATCGGCACCACCGACACCGACTGGAACCTCGACCTCGCGCACCCGGCCGCCACCAAGGCCGACATCGACTACCTGCTCGAGCGGGTGAACGAAGTGCTGGTCACCCCGCTCACCCCGGCCGACATCGACGGCGTCTACGCGGGACTGCGCCCGCTGCTCGCCGGGGAGAGCGACGAGACCTCCAAGCTGTCGCGCGAGCACGCCGTGGCCCGCGTCGCACCGGGTCTGGTGAGCATCGCGGGCGGCAAGTACACCACCTACCGGGTGATGGCCGCCGACGCGATGGACGAAGCGGCACAGGACATTCCGGCGCGGGTGTCGCCGTCGATCACCGAGAAGGTCGCGCTGCTCGGCGCCGACGGCTACTTCGCCCTGGTGAATCAGACCGTCCAGCTGGCCGAGCACTACGGCGTGCACCCGTATCGGATGACGCACCTGCTCGACCGCTACGGCTCGGTCGTCGACGAGGTGCTGTCGCTGGCCACAGGCAAACCCGAACTGCTGCAACCGATCACCGACGCGCCCGCCTACCTGCAGGTCGAAGCGGTGTACGCGGCCGCTGCCGAGGGCGCACTGCACCTCGACGACATCCTGGCCCGGCGCACCCGCATCTCGATCGAGTACGCCGATCGCGGCGCGCACTGCGCCGAGCAGGTCGCGCATCTGGTCGCGCCCGTTCTCGGGTGGGACGCCGAGGATATCGACCGCGAGGTGTCCAACTATCAGGCGCGGGTGCGGGCCGAGATCGAATCGCAGACCCAGCCCGACGATATTTCCGCCGATGCGTTGAGGGCCGCGGCGCCGGAACCGCGACCACAGCTGCTCGAACCGGTGCCACAGGATCGGTAAGACCGGCGTAATCGTGCAATTCGACGCGGTGCACAGAGAAATAATAAAAAATGAGGTGGTTTTTAACAAATAAAGAAAGCACTAAAAACGTCGCAGAAATAAAAGCCCCCACAAAAAAGGC
>NZ_JBHXMY010000093.1:6301-14612 GCF_042720195.1 Nocardia sp. NPDC058497
ACCTCTGGGGTGAGACCTGGTTCCACATGATGGTTTATAGCGTGTTTTTGTATATTTTCTCCGTGGTGATTTATTATTTTTTAACCTTGCCGTTTTTTTTGAACTATTACGCCAGTCCGTCAGACGGTCGCCGATTGCAGCGCGCGCAGTTCGACGGCATTGTGCGCGCTGAACACCTCGACCTCGTCGCCGTGACCGCGCAGCAGTTCGCGCAGCCGCTCCTGATTGTCGATCCGCGCGGGTCCGACGGTTTGCACGAGACGTTCGAACAGCGCGGCGCCGGGCGGCTGGTGCGGATGCTCCAGGTCGAGCTGGCCGGGGTGGAAGTAGGCGTCGCCGACCGCGAACTTCCAGCCCGCGCCGGTATCGATCGCGATACCCGCGTGGCCGCGCGTGTGCCCGGCCAGCGGGATGATCAGCAGTTCGGCGGGGAGACCGCGCAATTGACGCACCGCGCCGAAACCGAACCAGGGCTCGCCGAGTTCGTCATAGCTCTCCCAGCGCGGGCCGTGCGCGAATTGCGCCGCACGGTAACGGAACTTCTCGCGCGGGCCGAAATGGCCGTCGAGGGCGCGCAATTCCTCGCCGTAGACGTGCACGCTGGCCTGCGGGAATTCGGCCAGGCCGCCCGCGTGGTCGAGATCCAGGTGGGTGAGCACGATGTCGGTGACGTCCTCGCGGCGGTAGCCCAGCGCCTCGATGCGGCGGGCCACGGTGCGCTCGAGGTCGAGGACGGGGCGGGTCATCCGGATGAAGCGGCGGCCGAGCCACTCGTCGGGGCGCCGGACCGCGCCCTCGCCGATCCCGGTCTCGATCAGGACGAGGCGGTCGTCGAGTTCGATCAGCACGCAGTGGCAGACCATCTCGGCGCGGCGGGTGATGCCGCCGACGCCGTCGAGGAGGCGGCCGCCGAAGGGGCGCATGGTGCCGCCGTCGATGTGGTGGATACGCATCAGGAGAGCTCCTGTTCGAGGGTGGCGCGCAGATGGTCGGCGACCGCGCGCAAGGGGGTGAGGTCGCGTCGGGTGCGGGAGAGCAGCAGCCCGCCCTCGAGCATGGCCAGCGCCACGGTGGACAGCTCCTCGGCGCGCTCGCCGGGAATGCCCTTGGCGCGCAGGAAGTCGTCGATCGCGGTGCGCCACGTGTCGAATCCGACGGCGCAGGCTTCGCGGATCGGCTCGCTGTCGCCCGCGTCGAGGGCGATGGTGGCGATGGGGCAGCCGCGCTGGAAGTCCGAGTCGGTGAGCATCGCGCCGAGCGCGGCGAACACGCCGTCGATGTCGCCGGATTCGAGCGCGGCTTCGAGCAGGGTCCGCAGCGCGTCGGCGGACTGGACGACGGCCTCGGCGGCGAGTTGTTCCTTGCCGCCGGGGAAGTGGAAGTAGAAGGAGCCCTTGGGTGCCCCGCCCGCGCTGACCAGCTGGTTGACGCCGGTGGCGTGGTAGCCCTGGGTGTGGAACAGGTCGGCGGCGGCGTCGAGGAAACGCTGCCGGGAGTCCGTGCGTGGAGTCACCCGCTCAGCGTAGCTCAAGTATGACGACCGGTCTAGTTATTCGGCTCCGGTTGGCAGCGGGGGCAGAAGTAGATGCCGCGTTCGCGCTGGGTGATGCGGTCGGCCGGGTCCTCCTCGCCGAGCAGCCGGGAGACGATCGCGGTGCCGCAGCGGGGGCACGGGCGGCGGGTGCGGCCGTAGGCCATCGGTCGCCAGGGCGGTTGGTGTGCGGCCTTGCCGAGGACGCGGTGGGCCTCGTCGACCAGCGCGGGCAGGTCGGGGATGTCGCCGACCGGGGTCGCCGGGTGCACGCGGCGCAGGAAGCAGATCTCGCTGCGGTAGATGTTGCCGATGCCGGCCAGATTGCGCTGGTCGAGCAGGGCCAGGCCGATGGGGCGGCGCGGGTATTCGGCGAGTCGGCGCAGGGCCCCGGCCGCGTCCCAGTTCGGGCCGAGCAGGTCGGGGCCGAGATGGTCGACGACGGTGTGCTCCTCGGCGCGGGGCAGCACCTGTACCTTGCCGAGTTCGAAGCCGACGGCCTCGAACTCGTCGGTGGCGAGGACAAGCCGCGCGGTGACCGGCGGTTTCGTCCACCGCTGGCCGCGATGGAACACCCGCCACACGCCCTCCATCTTCAGATGGGTGTGGATGCTCACCCGGTCGGTGCGGATGAACAGGTGCTTGCCGTAGCTGCCGACCTCCGTCACCAGGTCGCCGACCAGGTCGACCGTCGCGTATCGGGGCACCCGGAAGTCGCTGCGGGTGAGGGTCTTACCGGCCAGTGCCGTGCGCAGTCGCTCGGCCGGGCGGAACACGGTGTAGCCCTCCGGCCTTCGGCGACACCGGCCATCCCCCTCGCACGCCGCGCCGTGTAAAAGAGAAACCCCCCCCGACCACGACCTCCACGAAGGTGTTGCCGTGCACGGTTTCTCCGTTGATCTTGTCGATCACCAGCCCGTCGACCCTGCGGTCATGCACGAGACCGGCCAGCCCGGTCGCGGCCATCCGGCGCAGGCCGGGGTCCTCGGTGAAGCTGAGCAGGGTCTTGCCGCCGCGTTCCACGTAGAGCACCAGCTCGCCGCCGACCAGCACCACCAGGGCACCCGCCTTGCGTCCGGGGCGGTGTCCGCCCTCGGCGTCGCCTTTCGGCCACGGCAGCGCGGCACCGTACGGGTTGGCGGGGTCGCAGGAGGCCAGCGCCAGCGCGACGCCGGGCTGGGCCGTATTGCGGTCGGTGTCGAACGAGCGCAACCGGTCGACGGTGTCGGTGGTGGAGAACTGGGCGCCGCCGAGGGTGTCGACGAAATAGCCGCGGCGACACCGGCCGCGATCCTCGAACTCGGTGAGTACCCGGTACATCAGCGCGAAGCCGCCCGGTACACCCTCGTTCTGCACCGAGCCCCGGGTGAGGACGCCGTAGCGTTCGAGCAGCTGGTCGGCGGTGGCGTGGGCGCGAAGGGTGTTGTCCTGCACTCGTTCCGGCAGGATCGACCAGCGGCCCGCCAGGGTGGGTGGGCCGGTGCGGGTCGGCATGGAGGGGCGCGGGAGGTAGGCGCGGCCGCGGGGAGCCCGGCGCGGGGTGCGGTGGGCGGTGGTGCTGCGTGCGGTGCCGGAGAGGAGGGCGCGCACCGGGGCGAAGGTGTCGCCGGAGACGTAGCCGGCCCAGACGAGTTGCCACAGTGCCTCGCCGACGGCCTTGTCGTCGAGGAGGCCGGTGGCGTCGGAGAGCTGGCGGAAGAAGAAGGCGCCACCGCCGTGCAGGGTGGGCGGCAGTCGTCGCGGGTTGTCCTGGTCGGCTGGCGGAGTCGGAGGGAGGTCCTGGCCCCGGCCCCCGTCCCGGCCCTGGTTTCGACCCGTGTCCCCGTCGCGGTCGAGGTCTGCTTCCCGGTCGCGGTCCCGATCCAGGTTGCGGTCCGGGCGATCTGTGTCCCCAGCGGAGGTTCGGTGGGTCGGAGCGCCTCCCTTGGATGCTGCGTTGTCGCTGTTCGACTTGCGGCCAGTGGCGGGCGGAGTGCTGCCGGGGGCGTCGAGGTCGACTGTCGGTGTTCGCTCGACGCGTGGGGGCCAGGGCTCCAACGGGGCGCCGAGGGCTGCCAGGAGGCCGAGCTGGATGTCGGTGGGGTCGATGGCGTCGGGGGGTGGGAGGGTGAAGGGGGCCTGGTCGGCCAGGTGCAGGGCGATCCAGCCGTCGCGGGCGGTGATCGCGCCGTGGCCGGACCAGATCACCTCGCCGCTCGCCATCAGTTCGTCCAGCATGGCGGGGGAGTAGTCGCGCACGCGCGTCGGCAGAATCAGCGATTCCCAAGCCGAGGCCGGGATCGGTACGCCCGCAAGCTGTTCCACTACGGTGGCGACGCCGTCGATGCCGCGCAGTTCGCCGGAACCGACGTGCTGCCAGGCGGGCAGGAAGCGGCCGAGAGCGGCCGTGGACACCGGCTCCACCTCGTGCCGGGCGGCGGCCAGCGACCGGCGGCGCAACCGGCGCAGCACCTGGGCGTCGCACCATTCGGTACCCGCCGTCGCGGGCGTGAATTCGCCTTCCACCACGCGTTTCTCGGCCAGCAGCCGGTGCAGGGCGGTCGCGGCGACCGCGGATCCGAGGCCGAAGCGGGCAGCGACGTCGGCGGTGGTGAACGGTGCGTGGGTGCGGGCGTAGCGTCCGACGAGGTCACCGAGCGGATCCGGAACAGGTTCGATGAAGGCGGCGGGTACGCCGATCGGCAGCGGTACCCCGAGCGCGTCACGCAGGCGCGCGGCGTCCTCGATCCCCACCCACCAGGTCCGCCCCGCGAACGAAACCTCCAGTGCGCGACGGGCATCACGCAGTTCCGTAAACCAGGTGGGAGCGTCGGAGTCGGCGAGGATGTCGTCAGCGGTCTGATCCTCGGCTGCGCCACTGCGCCGCACGCAGCGGGCGGCGGCCTCGGCGGGGGTGAGGGGGCCGAGTAGGCGCAGCAGGTCGGCCAGGCCTTCGGTGTCGCGGGCCCAGCGTTCGGGGGTGAGGCGCTGG
This sequence comes from Nocardia sp. NPDC058497, assembly GCF_042720195.1. NCBI lineage: Bacteria > Bacillati > Actinomycetota > Actinomycetes > Mycobacteriales > Nocardiaceae > Nocardia > Nocardia sp. NPDC058497. The sequence continues at coordinate 10,804 of NZ_JBHXMY010000093.1, forward strand.
AGTTCCCGTTCGGTCAGGGTGATGACGGCGGGGTCGAGTAGTTCGCGGAGTTCGACGCGGCCGAGTAGTTCGGCGAGCAGGCTGGAGTCCAGAGCGAGTGCGGCGGCGCGGCGTTCGGCCAGCGGGCTGTCGCCGTCGTAGAGGAACTGGCCGATGTAGGAGAACAGCAGGGCGTTGGCGAAGGGGGACGGGCTGGCGGTCTCGACATCGATCAGGCGCACTTCGCGGCGGGCGACCTTGGTCAGCAGGTCGCGCAGCGACGGCAGGTCGTAGACGTCGCGCAGGCACTCGCGGACGGTTTCCAGCAGGATCGGGAAATCCGGGAATTTGCGTGCCACATCGAGCAATTGGGCCGAGCGCTGCCGCTGCTGCCACAGCGGTGCGCGCTTGCCGGGATCGCGGCGTGGCAGCAGCAGCGCTCTGGCGGCGCACTCGCGGAACCGGGACGCGAACAGCGCGGAGCCGCCGACCTGTTCGGTGACGATGTCGTCGATCTCGTCGGGCTCGAAGGCGAACAGTTCGGCGCCGGGCGGATCGTCGGTGGTGTCGGGCAGACGCACCACGATGCCGTCGTCGGACGCGGTCGGTGCGGCATCGATGCCGAATCGCTCCTGCAGCCGGGCGCCGACAGCCAGCGCCCACGGTGCGTGCACCGGGGTGCCGTAAGGGGAGTGCAGGACCAGGCGCCAGTCACCGAGTTCGTCGCGGAAACGTTCGACGACCAGAGTGCGGTCGGTGGGCAGCTGACCGGTGGCGGAGCGCTGTTCCTCCAGGAGCCCGACCAGGTTCGCGGTCGCGTTCTGGTCGAGGCCCGCTGTCCGCACGAGTTGATCGAGGCGAGCACCGGGCTTGCTGAGTTCGTCGGCCGCCCGATTGGCACGAGCACCGGATTTCGAACCCGGCCCAGGCCGTGTTCGCCCGCCGGCGGCGGCTGGAGTCTCCCCTCGTGCCGTCGGCGCAGGCAGTGTTCTCCCCCTGGTGACTGACGCGTCAGCACGCGTCGTCTGCTCGGGCGGTATATCCGCGCCGGCGACGATCGGCACGACAGCTTGCGCCGCAGTCTCGGGCCCGTCGTCGACGCCGGACCCTGTGGAGGCGATAGCAGTGGTCCCCGGATCGAAAGCGGCGGGTCCAGGGCCCATGCCTGCGACGATGCGGGTGAGTTCGTCGGCGGACACCTGTCCTGCGTTGCGCACGAATTCGCCCAGGGCAGTGCCCAATTCGGCGGGGCGGCCGAGGCCGTCGCCGTGCCAGAAGGGGAGGCGGCCGGGCAGGCCGAAAGCGGGCGTCACCAGCACCCGGTCGAAGGTGATCTCCTCGATCCGCCAGCTGGTGGCGCCGAGCGCGAAGACATCGCCGACGCGCGACTCGTAGACCATCTCCTCGTCGAGTTCGCCCACCCGCGAAGCCTTTTCGCCGACCATGAACACCGCGAACATGCCCCGGTCGGGGATCGCGCCGCCGGAGGTGACGGCCAGGCGTTGGGCGCCAGGGCGGCCGGTGAGGGTGCCCGCGTCGCGGTCCCACACCACGCGGGGGCGCAGTTCGGCGAACTCGTCGGAGGGGTAGCGGCCCGCGAGCAGGTCGAGGACGGATTCGTAGGCCGAGCGGGGCAGGTTCGCGTAGCTGCCGGTGGCGCGGACGATGTCGAACCAGGCGTCGACGTCGATGGGCTCGAGTGCGCAGGCGGCCACGGTCTGCTGGGCGAGGATGTCGAGCGGGTGCGCGGGGATCTGGAGCAGTTCGATCTCGCCCGTGAGCATGCGCTGGGCGGCGACGGTGCAGTGGATGACGTCGGTGCGGTGCTTGGGGAACAGCACGCCCCGCGAGATCTCGCCCACCTGGTGCCCGGCCCGGCCGACCCGCTGCAATCCGCTGGCCACCGACGGCGGCGCCTCCACCTGCACGACCAGGTCGACAGCGCCCATATCGATGCCGAGTTCGAGGCTGCTGGTGGCGACCACGCAGCGCAGCCGTCCGCTCTTGAGGTCGTCCTCGATGATGGCCCGCTGCTCCTTGCTGACCGACCCGTGGTGGGCCCGCGCCAGCAGCTGGTCGGCGCCGTGGATCACCTCGGTGGACGGCCCGAGCTGGGCGGGCGGCGCGTGCTCGGTGTCCACCGGCTCACCCAGCCGGGCGGCGTAGGCCTCGTTGAGCCGCGCGGTGAGCCGTTCGGCCAGCCGCCGGGAGTTGGCGAACACGATCGAGGACCGATGCTCGAGCACCAGGTCGACGATGGCCTCGTCGACATGCGGCCAGATCGAGCCCGGCTGGTCGGAGTCACCGGGATCGGTCATATCGGCGACCGGAACCCGCACCGACAGATCGAACGTCTTCGGCGCTGGCGGCCGCACGATGGTGATCGGCGCCGATCCCACCAGGAACCGCCCGACCTCTTCCGGCGGCCGCACCGTCGCCGACAGCCCGATCCGTTGCGCCGGTCGCTCGGTCAGCTGATCCAGCCGGGCCAGCGACAACGCCAGATGCGCGCCACGCTTGGACCCCGCGATGGCGTGCACCTCGTCGACGATCACCGTGTTGACCTGGGCCAGCGTCTCCCGCGCCGCCGAGGTGAGCAACAGGAACAGCGACTCGGGCGTGGTGATGAGAATGTCCGGTGGCGTGCGCTGCATGGCCCGCCGCTGCGCCGGCGTGGTGTCGCCGGAGCGCACACCCACGGAGATGTCGAGCGGCTCGAGCCCCAGCCGCTTGGCGGTCTGCGTGACCCCCACCAGCGGCGCCCGCAGATTCCGCTCCACATCCACGGCCAGCGCCTTGAGCGGCGAGACGTACAGCACCGACGTCCCCCGCGGCGTCCCAGGCTCCGGCGCCGGCCGCGTGGCCAGCTGATCGATGGCCCACAGGAACGCCGACAGCGTCTTGCCCGACCCGGTGGGCGCGACGACCAGCGTGTGGTTCCCGTCCGCGATCGCCTTCCACGCCCCGAGCTGGGCCGACGTGGGCCCGGCGAAGGCCCCGTCGAACCACTGCGCGGTAGCGGGAGAGAACCGATCCATAGCGTTCAGTGTGCACCGGCCCACCGACAATTCCCTCGATGCGCGGCCCGCGACCCCACCGCACCGAGCTCGGTCGGCCGCACGGAGACGGGCTGGTGGCAGCGCGAGTGTGACCGACGCTACTCTGGGCTCTCGTGCAAACGGTGCTCAGAGTCGACCTGGTGGGGCATGGCTTGACCGAGGCGGTACGGAAGGCGCGATTCCCTGTCGACGAACCACTGGACGAGTCGGGGCGCGGTGCGCTGCGCGCGGACGCGGTGCTGGCCGGTGCCCAGGTGCGGACGGGGCCCGAGCGGCGGGCTCGGGAGACAGCGGAGGCGTTAGGGCTGGTCGGTGAGCTGGATGCGCGATTACGGGATCTGGATTCCGGGTCGTGGCGGGGGACCGAGATGGGCAGTCTGGCACAGGATCAGCTGTTCGCGTGGCTCACCGATCCCGAATTCCGTGGGCACGGTGGCGAATCGGTGACCGATCTGGTCGACCGGGCGCGGTTCTGGCTGGCCGAGATCGCCTCGGCGGGCCGGGACACGGTGGCGGTGACGCATCCGGCGGTGATCAGGGCGGTGCTGCTCGTCGTGCTCGACGCACCGCCGAAGTCGTTCTGGCGCATCGATGTTCCGCCCGCGAGCGTCACCCGGCTGCACTACCGCGGCAACTGGACGCTGCGCCTGGGCTAGAAACGGCGAAAGCCCCGGAGTTGAAACTCCGGGGCTTTCGTCTAGTAGCGGGAACAGGATTTGAACCTGCGACCTCTGGGTTATGAGCCCAGCGAGCTACCGAGCTGCTCCATCC
>NZ_JBHXMY010000094.1:0-14584 GCF_042720195.1 Nocardia sp. NPDC058497
CGGTGCGTCAGCGCGAGGCGCAGCAGCTCCGGTCGTACGTCGACACCGAGGGCGGTGAGCAGGCTGGCGTGATCCGCCGAACCTGCTGTGTTGTCTTTGCCGGCAGTCACGAATCAGACAGCAGAGGTGACCTGGCGGCCCTTGTAGGTGCCGCAGGACGGGCACGCGATGTGCGGGAGGGTCTTCTCACCGCAGGCACGGTTCGGGCAGGTGACCAGGGTCGGCGCGGTGGCCTTCCACTGGCTGCGCCGCGACCGGGTGTTGGAACGGGACATCCGGCGCTTGGGAACAGCCACGGCTACTTCTCCTCTGTGTTTTCGCTGACCACGTCGGCATCGTTTGCCACGGGAGCGGATCGGTCTGGGGTGGTGGAACCCTCAGCGGGGTCGCCGGTGCCGGGCGCCTCTGCGGCGAAACTCGCCAACTTGGCCCAGCGAGGGTCCAGTATCTCATGCCCATGATCAAGACCCGCAATCGCCATCCGCACACCGCACTCGGGGCACAGGCCCGCGCAGTCCGGGGTGCACAGCGGCTGCAGCGGAAGCTCCAGGCCGATGGCGTCGAGGATCACCGGCTCGAGATCGATGAGGTCGTCTTCCATGCGGTAGACCTCGTCGTCCTCGGTCGTCTGCTCGGTGGTGCTGTCCGGATACGCGAACAGCTCCGTCAGACGAATCTCCACCTGGTCGTCGAACGGTTCGAGGCAGCGCGAGCACTCCCCGACCGTCGGCCCGGACGCCGTGCCGGTGACCAGCACGCCTTCCGAGACCGCCTGCAGCTGCAGATCGAGTTCCACCGCGGCGTCGGCCGGGATGGCGATCAGGTCGAGACCCAGCCGCTCATGGTCGGTGACAGTGCGATGCAGTTCCCGCATGGTGCCGGGCCGACGGCCGAGGCTGCGGACGTCCAGCACGAAACCCGCCTCCGACACAGGACCACTGGTCTTGTGTGGACGCGAAGACGAACCGGAACGGGCGGACATCGCTGACTCACTTACTCCTGAGGGGATTTGGGCAACCACTCAACAGTACGGCAGGACCCCGTCCGAACTCAAAACGCGCGGCGCGCTCAGCGCCGGTGGTCGGCGGCGTATTCCGGGTACTCGGGCGCCTGACCGCCACGCATGTGCTGACGGCCGCGAGTGATCGTGCGGCGGGTGGTGGCCAGCGTCTCGCCCAGCGCGGCGAGCTTGCCGTCGAAATCGGCCATCTGCTCGTCGACGTAGTCGTCGCATTCGGCACGCACCCGGTCGGCCTCGCCCTGGGCGCCGTCGATCAGGCGCGCCGACTCGGCGTGCGCGGCCCGCACGACCTCGGTCTGGGCGACCAGCCTGGCCTGTTCGGCCTTGCCGTCGGCGACCGAGCGCTCGTAGGAGTCCTTGCCCGCCTGGATGGCCCGGTCGGCGTCGATCTGGGCGCGGCCGGTGAGCTCGTCGTATTCGGCGTTGCCGTCGGCGATCACCTGGTCGGCCTCGGCCCGCGCGGTCGCGACCAGGCGGTCGGCGTGCGTTGTCGCCTCGGCGACCATCCGGTCGGCGTGCGCCTTGGCGTCGGCGAGGATGCGGTCGGCCTCGGCGCGGGCCTTCTCGATGGTGGTGCGCGCCTGCTCGTTGGCGGAGGTGACCGTGGCCTCGGCGCCGGTGCGGGCGTCGCCGACGATCTTGTCGCGGTGGTCGAGGACGTCCTGGGCGTCGTCGAGCTCACCGGGCAGGGCGTCGCGGACGTCGTCGAGCAGCTCGAGGACATCGCCGCGGGGCACGATGCAGCTGCGGGTCGGCGGAATGCCGCGCGCCTCTTCGACGATGGCGACCAGTTCGTCGAGTGCTTCGAATACGCGATACATGCTCACTACCCTCCTGCCGACTCACGGCGAAACCACTACCGCCGTGACCCAGTCTGCCTGCCTGCGGCGCGTGTTCCGAATGTCGTCGCGGTGTGTCGCGACAGTGTCCTAGATCGCACAGATATCAAGTGGAGTGAACCCCTCCACTTCCGCTACCATCGGGAGGCACGACAACGCCGTCCGCCGGGAAGCACTGCACGTTTTCACCTGTTGTACTCCTCGACGCTCGTTCATTGCGATCGGAGTCGACCATGACCGTTCTGGAAACACCGCGAAGCGCGGTGTCGCACGTCGCGGGCATGTTCACTCCCTGGATCGGCACCTACCCCGTGCCCGCCCCGAGCGCACCGGCGCCCACGCTGCGTCCGCAGGTCGACCGGGCGCTGGTCTACCTCCGCGGTGATCGCGCACTCCCCCAGCTCATCCGCTTCGCCCTGGTCGGCGGATTCAGCAATGTCGCCTATGTGCTGCTGTTCTTCGCCATGCACGGCATCGGCCCGCTGATCGCCAATGTGGCCGGCTCGGTCGTCAGCACGATCATCGCCAACGAGCTGCATCGCCAGCTCACCTTCCACGCCGCCGACCGCGTCACCTGGTTCACGGCGCAGTGGGAGGGCGGCGGACTCGCGCTGCTCGGTTTGGGCATCACGACGGCAGGCCTTGCCGCGCTGGGCGTGTGGGCCCCCGGCCTGGGCGACAGCGTCCAGGCGCTGGCGGTCCTCGCGATCACCGCCGCCGTCGGCGGTATGCGCTTCCTGGCCTTGCGCGGCCTGGTCTTCTAGGCGCGGCGTTCGGCCAGGCGGTCCAGAAGGCGCTTGTGCACGGCGGGCGGGAGCATGTCGCTGACGTCGCCGCCGAGGGCCGCGACTTCCTTGACCAGTGAGCTGGACAGGAAGCTCAGGGACGGGTTGGTGGCGATGAAGAAGGTGTCGACGCCGGCCAGCTTGTGGTTCATCTGGGCCATCTGGAGTTCGTAGCCGAAGTCGCCCGCGTCGCGCAGGCCCTTGACGATCGCGGTGACGCCCTCCTGCTTGGCGAAGTCGACCGTCAGCCCCTGCCAGGACGCGACGCGCACGTTGGGCAGGTGGGCGACCGCTTCGCGCAGCAGTTCCATCCGCTCGTCGACGGTGAACATGCCCTGTTTCTTGGGGTTCACATTGACGGTGATGATCACCTCGTCGAACTGCGCGGCCGCGCGGGTGAACACGTCGAGGTGACCGTTGGTGACCGGGTCGAAGGAGCCGGGGCACAGTGCTGCAGCCATGGGTCAGACGCTAGCACCGAATTCGGCGAGCTCGATTCTGGTCTCCCCGTATTTGCGCGGCTTCAGCGGCGCATAGCCTGCGGGCCAAGCGATTTCGGGTGAGCGGATGGATCGCTCGACGATCACCAGCGCGTCCGGCGCGAGCCAGCCGTTGGCCGCCAGCGCGGTGAGGTCGGCGAGCACGTCCTCGGTGCTCACGTCGTACGGCGGGTCGGACAGGACCAGGTCGTAGGCGGCGGGCGCGGTGTGCGCCAGCACCGAGCCGACCGTGCCGAGGCGCAGTTCGGCCCCCGGCAGGCCGAGCTCGTCGATATTGGCGCGCACGATCGCGGCCGCCTTGCGGTCGGCCTCGATCAGCTGGGCGTGCGCGGCGCCACGCGACAGCGCCTCGAGTCCGAGCGCGCCCGACCCCGCGTACAGGTCGAGGACCCGCGCGCCGTCGAGGTCGAGGCGCGCGTCGATGGCGCTGAACAGGGCTTCACGCACCCGGTCCGAGGTGGGCCGGGTACCGGCGGACGGCACCTTCAGCCGCCGCCCGCCTGCCGTGCCCGCGACGATGCGCGTCATTCCGACTCGCGCGCAGCCAGTTCCACCAGCAGATCGCCGCCCTCGACCTGCTGCACCTTGGCGGTCGCGATCCGGCCGACGATGCCGCCGCGCGGCGCGGTGATGGCCGCTTCCATCTTCATGGCCTCGATGGTGCCGACGGTGTCGCCCGCGTGGATCTCGTCGCCCTCGGACACCGCCAGGGTGACGACACCGGCGAACGGTGCGGCGATGTGGCCCGGGTTGTTCTTGTCGGCCTTCTCCGCGGCCGGAACCTCTGAGGCGATCGACCTGTCACGCACCGCGATCGGGCGCAGCTGCCCGTTCATGATGCACATGACGGTGCGCATGCCCTTCTCGTCCGGCTCGGAGATCGCTTCGAGCCCGATGAGCAGGGTGACGCCCTTCTCCAGCTGCACGCGGTGTTCTTCGCCGCGGCGCAGACCATAGAAGAACTGGTTCTCCGACAGGCCGGTGGTGTCGCCGTACTTCTCCCGATGCGCCTGGAATTCCGCGGTCGGGCCGGGGAACAGCAGGCGGTTGAGGGTGTCGCGGCGTTCGGCCGAGGAACCGTCGAGGCCCTTCTGGTCCGCCGGGGTCAGCGGGGTCTCCGGCTTGGGTTCGTTGCGTCCGGCCAGGGCCTTGCTGCGGAACGGCTCCGGCCAGCCACCGGCCGGGGTGCCGAGTTCACCGCGCAGGAAGCCGATCACCGAATCCGGAATGTCGTAGCGGCCCGGATCGGCGGAGAAGTCCTCGATATCGACACCGGTACCGACCAGCGCCAGCGCCAGGTCACCGACGACCTTCGACGACGGGGTCACCTTGACCAGACGACCGAGCAGGCGGTCGGCGGCGGCGTACTTGGCTTCGACTTCCTCGAACCGGTCACCCAGGCCCAACGCGATCGCCTGCTGGCGCAGGTTCGACAGCTGACCGCCCGGGATCTCGTGGGTGTACACGCGACCGGTTGGTGCGGGCAGACCCGACTCGAACGGCGCGTACACCTTGCGCAGCGCCTCCCAGTACGGCTCGAGATCGCACACGTTCTGCAGATCCAGGCCGGTGTCACGCTCGGTGTGCGCGGCCGCGGCCACGATCGCCGACAGCGCGGGCTGCGAAGTGGTGCCCGCCATCGCCGCGGACGCACCGTCGACCGCATCCGCACCGGCCTGCCACGCCGCCAGGTAAGTGGCGAGCTGACCGCCGGGAGTGTCGTGGGTGTGCACGTGCACCGGCAGGTCGAAGTTGCTGCGCAGCGCGGTGACCAGCTTCGCCGCGGCGGGTGCCCGCAGCAGTCCGGCCATGTCCTTGATGGCCAGCACGTGAGCGCCGGCGTCGACGATCTGCTCGGCCAGCTTCAGGTAGTAGTCGAGGGTGTAGAGCGACTCGTTCGGGTCGAGCAGGTCACCGGTGTAGGACAGCGCGACTTCGGCGATGGCCGTACCGGTTTCGCGCACGGCGTCGATCGCCGGACGCATCTGGTCGACATTGTTGAGCGCGTCGAAGATCCGGAAGATATCGATACCGGTCGTGGCCGCCTCGGACACGAACGAGCGGGTGACCTGCTCCGGGTACGGGGTGTAGCCAACGGTGTTACGGCCACGCAGCAGCATCTGCAGACAGATGTTGGGCACGGCTTCACGCAGCGCGGCCAGCCGCTCCCACGGGTCCTCGTGCAGGAACCGCAGCGCCACATCGTAAGTCGCGCCACCCCACGCCTCGATCGACAGCAGCTCCGGGGTCAGACGGGCGACGTGCCCGGCCACACCGAGCAGGCCGTTGGTCCGCACCCGGGTCGCCAGCAGCGACTGGTGCGCGTCACGGAAGGTGGTGTCGGTGACCCCGAGCGCCTTCTGCTCACGCAGCGCCCGCGCGAACCCCTCGGGCCCGAGGGTGAGCAGCCGCTGACGCGACCCGTCCGGCGGCGGCACCGTCAGATCGACAGCGGGCAGCTTGTCGTACGGGTACACCGTGGTCGGGCGGTCACCGTGCGGCTTGTTGACGGTGACATCGGCCAGATAGCTCAGGATCTTGGTGCCACGGTCGGCCGAGCCGCGCGAGGTCAGCAGTTCGGGACGCTCGTCGATGAACGAGGTGGTGACCCGGCCCGCCTGGAAGTCGGGGTCGTCGAGCACCGACAGCAGGAACGGGATATTGGTCGTGACGCCACGGATACGGAACTCGGCCAGCGCGCGGCGGGCGCGGGCGGCCGCGGCGGGCAGGTCGCGACCACGGCAGGTCAGCTTGACCAGCATCGAGTCGAAGTAGGCGCCGATCTCCGCGCCCAGGTTCGCGCCGCCGTCGAGCCGGATGCCCGCGCCGCCGGGGGTGCGGTAGGCGGTGATGCGGCCGGTGTCGGGCCGGAAGCCGTTGGCCGGGTCCTCGGTGGTGATGCGGCACTGCAGCGCGGCGCCGCGGATGGACACCTTGTCCTGGCTCAGGCCGAGGTCGGCGAGGGTCTCGCCGGAGGCGATGCGCAGCTGCGACTGCACCAGGTCGACATCGGTGATCTCCTCGGTCACCGTGTGCTCGACCTGGATGCGCGGGTTCATCTCGATGAACACGTGCTTGCCACGCTCGTCGAGCAGGAACTCCACGGTACCCGCGTTGATGTAGCCGATCTGGCGAGCGAAGGCCACCGCGTCGGCGCAAATCCGTTCGCGCAGTGCGGGATCCAGGTTCGGGGCGGGCGCGAGCTCGATCACCTTCTGATGACGGCGCTGCAGCGAGCAGTCGCGCTCGAACAGGTGCATCACGTTGCCCTGCTGGTCGGCCAGAATCTGCACCTCGATGTGGCGCGGGTTCACCACGGCCTGCTCGAGGAACACCGTCGGATCACCGAACGCCGACTCCGCCTCACGCGAGGCCGCCTCGATCGATTCACGCAACTGCTCCGGCGCGGCGACCCGGCGCATGCCGCGACCACCACCACCGGCCACAGCCTTGACGAAGATCGGGTACTCGAACTCCTGCGAGGCGGCCAGCAGCGCATCGATATCGGCACTGGGCTCACTCGACTTCAACACCGGCAGCCCGGCGGCCTTCGCGGCGGCGATGGCGGTGGCCTTGTTACCGGCCATCTCGAGCACCGAGGCCGTGGGGCCGATGAAGGTGATGCCCTCACGCTCACAGGCGGCGGCGAGGTCGGGGTTCTCCGACAGGAAGCCGTAACCGGGGTAGATGGCGTCGGCACCCGCCGACTTGGCCGCATCGATGATCGCCTCGATCGACAGGTACGCCCGGACGGGGTGCCCTTCCTCGCCGATCTGATACGACTCGGCTGCCTTCAGCCGGTGCACGGAATTGCGGTCCTCATGAGGGAACACCGCGACGGTTCCGATGCCGAGTTCGTATGCCGCGCGGAAGGCGCGAATGGCGATCTCACCACGATTGGCGACCAAGACTTTCGAGAACATTCGACCACGGTACCCGGCCGTGACCGCACCACGGACACGCAAGGTGCCTTCGCAGCAATCTTCACATCGCACACCCGCCCACCTGCGAAGTTGCGTTCATCCGGCCGTCACATCTCACCGCGGCGACCGGTCGGCGGTGCGCCCGCGACGCCCAGGTCACGCCGGGTGCGCAGGCAGGGGCGGTAGCCGTCGCCGCCGGCGAGGCCCTATGCTGAGTGATGCAGCTGGTTCGCCTGCGCGGTGGAAGAGTCGGAGCCCCGACCTCCCGCGCCGGTGTCGAAACCCGGGCACGCGTCGTCGCGCGCCGGGTGAAGAGGGAACCCGGTGGGAATCCGGGACTGTCCCGCAGCGGTATGCAGGAACGACCGCCGTCATCAGCACTGGGCACGATGCCTGGGAAGCGACGGCCAGTAGGTCGGTCGATCACACGACCGGTGCCAGCGAGTCCGAAGACCTGCCGACTGTGCCGGATACGCCGTATCCGGCGGCCACCGCCTCGTGGATCGGGCGTGCTGACCACCTGTGCCGACCTGTCGCGTCTTCGCGGCGGGTCCCTCCGGTGTCGGCTGCCCGCGGTAAGGCGACGGCTCTCCCTGCACGACACTGGAGAATCTCCGTGACTGTTTCGCACTCTCCGTTCACCGCAACGGTTCTCGGCCTGCCGCGGGTCGGCCCGAACCGGGAACTCAAGCGCGCCACCGAGGCCTACTGGGCAGGTCGCGTCGACGCCGAGCACCTGCACTCCGTCGGCCGCGAGCTGCGCCGGGCGCAGTTCGCCGAACTGCGGGCGGCCGGACTGGATTCGGTGCCCGTCGGTACCTTCTCCTACTACGACCAGATGCTCGACACCGCGGTCCTGCTCGGCGCACTGCCGCCGCGCGTGGCCGGGATCGCCGACCCGCTCGACCGCTACTTCGCGGCCGCGCGCGGCACCGACACCGTCGCACCGCTGGAAATGACCAAGTGGTTCGACACCAACTACCACTACCTCGTGCCCGAGATCGACGCGGCAACCGTCTTCTCGCTGCACCCGGAGAAGCTGCTGGCCGAGCTGGCCGAGGCGCTCGAGCTCGGCGTCGCGGCCCGTCCGGTCGTCGTCGGCCCGATCACCTTCCTGAAGCTGGCCAAGGCGGCCGACAACAACGCCCTCGACCGGCTGCCCGAGCTGGTCGCGCTCTACGGCGACCTGCTGACCCAGCTGGCCGACGCGGGCGCGCAGTGGGTGCAGATCGACGAGCCGGTGCTGGTCACCGACCTCACCGAGGCCGAGCTCGCCGCTGTACGCGAGACCTACACCGCGCTGTCGAGCGTGCCGCAGCGGCCCGCGATCCTGGTCGCGACCTACTTCGGGCATCCCGATGCCGCGCTGGCGGCGCTGGCCGACACCGAGATCGAGGGCATCGCCCTCGACTTCACCGCGGGCACCGACGTCGCCGCGGTCGCCGCCGTCCCGGCGCTGACCCGCAAGCTGCTGGTCGCCGGTGTGGTCGACGGCCGCAATATCTGGCGCACCGATCTCGATGCCGCGCTGGGCACCCTCGGCACCCTGCTCGGCAGCGCCGACGCGGTGGCCGTGGCGACCTCGTGCTCCCTGCTGCACGTGCCGTATTCGCTGACCCCCGAGACCGGGCTCGACGAGCGGCTGCGGTCGTGGCTGGCCTTCGGCGCCGAGAAGGTCGCGGAGGTGCGTGTCCTCGCCACGGCGCTGACCTCGGGCACCGACGCCGTCGCCACCGAGCTGGCCGCGGCCCGCGACGCCGCCGAATCCCGCCGGACCGACCCCCGCCTGCACAACGAGCAGGTGCGGGCCCGGTTGGCCGGACTCGGCGAGGGCGATCTGAACCGGCTCCCGGCCGACGAGCGCCGGGCGCTGCAGCGCGATCACCTCGATCTGCCGCTGCTGCCGACCACCACGATCGGCTCGTACCCGCAGACCTCGGCCATCCGGCTGGCTCGCGCCGCGCTGCGCAAGGGCGAGATCGACCAGGCCGAGTACGTGCGGCGGATGCAGGCCGAGATCGCCGAGGTGATCTCCCTGCAGGAGAAGCTGGGCCTGGACGTGCTGGTGCACGGCGAGCCCGAGCGCAACGACATGGTGCAGTACTTCGCCGAACTCCTCGACGGCTTCGCCGCCACCGACAACGGCTGGGTGCAGTCCTACGGCACCCGCTGCGTGCGCCCGCCGATCCTGTTCGGCGACGTCTCCCGCCCCGAGCCGATGACGCTGTCGTGGATCGGCCACGCCCAGTCGCTGACCAGCAAGCCGGTCAAGGGCATGCTCACCGGCCCGGTGACGATCCTGGCGTGGTCGTTCGTCCGCGACGACCAGCCGCTGGGCGAGTCGGCGCGTCAGGTCGCGCTGGCGATCCGCGACGAGACGGTCGACCTGGAAGCCCAGGGGACCCGGATCATCCAGGTCGACGAGCCCGCCCTGCGCGAGCTGCTGCCGCTGCGCGCGGCGGATCAGCCCGCCTACCTGCGGTGGTCGGTGGACTCGTTCCGGCTCTCGACCGCCGGTGTCGCCGACACCACCCAGGTGCACACCCACCTGTGCTACTCGGAGTTCGGTGAGGTGATCTCGGCGATCGCGGGCCTGGACGCCGATGTCACCTCGATCGAGGCGGCGCGCTCGCACATGGAGGTCCTCGACGACCTGAACGCGGCCGGTTTCGCGCTCGGGGTCGGTCCCGGTGTCTACGACATCCACTCCCCGCGGGTCCCCTCGGTCGAGGAGATCACCACCTCGCGGGCCGCCGCGCTGAAAGCGGTGCCCGCCGAGCGGCTCTGGGTGAACCCCGACTGCGGTCTCAAGACCCGCGGCCCGGTCGAGGTCGAGGCGTCGCTGCGCAACCTGGTGACGGCGGCGGCCGCACTGCGCTGAGCAGTCCGCTGCCCCGGACGGAGCGAGTCCGTCCGGGGCGGCGAGTCCCGCATGTCCCCACCGTCCCCCTTCGCACGTTACGCACCAGTAGTCACAGGTAAATTCCCTTGCAGGACTGGACTTCTCCCCGGACAATCGCGATTTCGAGCGAACATTGCAAACCCGGAGAGTTAGGATCTCGGCGTGCGGAAGATGTACGCGGGGGCCAGGCTACGACGGCTGCGTGAAGAACGACGGATGACTCAGGCGGCCCTCGCGAAATCGCTGGATCTCTCCCCCAGCTACCTCAATCAGCTCGAGCGCGATCAGCGCCCGCTCACCATTCCCGTTCTGCTGAAACTGAACTCGACCTTCGATCTGGATGTGCAGTTCTTCGCCGCCGACTCCGACGCGCGACTGGTCTCGGATCTGCACGAGGTGCTCGTCGAAGCCGCGGGGGGCGGCGACACCGCACCGATCACCGAGGTCGAGGAACTCGCGACCCGGCTGCCCGAGGTGGCGCGGATCGTCATCGCCATGCACCGGCGGTTGCGCGCGGCCACCGATCAGCTCGATCTGCTGTCGTCGCGGGTCGACACGCCCAGCGGCGCGCCGGGCACCCCGATGCCGTACGAGGACGTGCGTGACTTCTTCTACGACCATCGCAATCACATCTCCACCCTCGATCACGCGGCCGAGCAGCTGTTCGAGGAATCCGGGCTGAGCATCGGCTCGCTGGATCGTCAGCTGGCCAGGATCGCCGAGGAACGCGCGGGCGTCACCGTGCTGGTCCGCGGCGACGGCGCCGACCCGACGATCCCGAAACGCCACTACGACCCCGACACCCGCACGCTCACGCTGGCCCGGCGGCTGCGTCCCGGCCAGCGTGCCTTTCAGATCGCCACCACCCTCGGCCTGCTGCTCTACGGTCGCGAGATCGACAATGTGCTCGCCGAGTCCAGGGGGCTCGCCGGCGAATCCCGCACCCTGGCCAAGGTGGGGCTGGCCAACTATTTCGCGGGCGCGCTGATCCTGCCCTACGGGCGGTTTCTGCGTTCGGCCGAGGAATTGCGCTACGACGTGGACCTGCTCGCCCTGCGGTTCGAGGTCGGTTTCGAGACGGTCTGCCATCGGCTCAGCACCCTGCAACGGCAGGGTCAGCGCGGTGTCCCGTTCTTCCTTGTCCGTACGGACCGGGCGGGCAATATCTCGAAACGCCAGTCCGCCACCGCGTTCCATTTCTCCCGGGTCGGCGGCAGCTGCCCGCTGTGGGTCACCCACGAGGCGTTCGCGCATCCGGGCCGGATCCTCACCCAGATCTCGGAGATGCCCGACGGGCGGCGCTACCTGTGGATCGCCCGCACCACCCCGGCCAGTCCCCAGGGGTTCGGGGCGGCGTCGAAGAACTTCGTCATCGGACTCGGCTGCGATATCGAATACGCCGACCGGCTGGTGTACTCCCAGGGCCTGCAGCTCGACGACCCGCAGGTGGCGGTCCCGATCGGGGCCGGCTGCAAGGTGTGCGAGCGGCCCTCGTGCCCGCAGCGCGCGTTCCCGCAGATCGGGCGGCCGCTGGCGGTGGCCGAGCACACCAGCACCGATCTGCCGTATCCGCGCCTGCCGCGCTGAGCGTCAGGACTTCGCGAGGTATTCGATGCGTTCGCCGTCGACGGCGGCGTCCATCATGCCCGCCAGACCGGGGTGCTTGACCAGGCCGGGATCGTCGGCGACGACCTGCCTGGCCAGCTCCTGGGCGGCGGTGATCACCTCGAGGTCGTCGAGCAGCGACAGCAGGCGCAGCGAGCGAGCGGTGCCGGATTGGGCGGCGCCCAGCACGTCACCCTCGCGGCGCTGGCGCAGGTCGAGCACCGAGAGTTCGAAGCCGTCGGTGGTGGCGGCGACCGCTTCGAGCCGGGCCATCGCCGTTCCGCCCGGGGCGGCATCGGTGACGAGCAGGCACAGGCCGGGGTGCTTGCCACGGCCGATCCGGCCGCGCAGCTGATGCAGCTGGCTGACGCCGAACCGGTCGGCGTCGACGATCACCATCACCGTCGCGTTCGGCACGTCGACACCGACCTCGACGACCGTGGTACAGACCAGGACATCGATGGCGCCGTCGTTGAACTGGCGCATCACCTGGTCTTTCTCGTCGGCGGGCAGCCGACCGTGCAGCAGGCCGACCCGGACGCCGGACAGGGGGCCCGCGCTCAGCGTCTCGTACATGTCGACCGCCGCCTGGGTGGTCGGGCCTTCCTTCTCCTCCGCCGATTTCTTGCCCTTTGCCGGCGGGGCCTCGGGGTCCTCGCCGATGCGCGAGCACACCACATACGCCTGCCTGCCCGTGCCGACCTCCTCGAGGATGCGCTCCCACGCGCGGTCCACCCAGCCCGGATGCAGTTTGCGCGGAACGACTTTCGACACGATCGGGGAGCGGCCGCGCGGGAGCTGGGTGAGGGTGGAGGTCTCCAGGTCACCGAGGGTGGTCATCGCGATGGTGCGCGGAATGGGGGTCGCGGTCATGACGAGCAGGTGCGGGCTGATGCCGCCTTTCGCCTTGGCCCGCAACGCGTCTCGCTGTTCGACACCGAAGCGGTGCTGTTCGTCGACCACCACCAGGCCGAGGTCGAAGAACTCGACCGCGTCCTGGATGAGCGCGTGGGTGCCGATGACGATGCCCGCCTCGCCGGTCATCGCGTCCAGCAGCGCCGACTTCTTCGCCGCCGCCGTCATCGATCCGGTCAGCAGCACCACCTTGGTGGACTGTTCGGCGGCACCGAGCTCCCCCGCGGTCCCCAGGTCGCCGAGCATTGCCCGCAGCGATCGATAGTGCTGGGCGGCAAGGACTTCGGTCGGCGCGAGCAGCGCGCACTGCCTGCCGGAGTCGACCACCTGCAGCATCGCGTGCAGCGCGACGATCGTCTTGCCCGAACCCACTTCGCCCTGCAGCAGGCGGTGCATCGGGCGGGTGCGCGACAGGTCGGCGGTGATCTCGTCGATCACCTGCCGCTGGCCCTCGGTCAGTTCGAACGGCAGCCGGTCGTCGAAGGCGGCGGCGATGCCGTCGGAGCTCGGCGGGCAGGCGGGGGCGGTGCGGCCCTCTACCTCGTGCCTGCGCTCGGCCAGCACCAGTTGCAGCGCCAGCGCCTCGTCGAAACGCAGCCTGTCCCTTGCCTTCTCGATGTCGAGCTTGTGCTCGGGCAGGTGGATCAGGCGCAGCGCGTCGGAGACCTCGAGGAGATTGCGTTCCGCGCGCAGGTCGGCGGGCAGCGGGTCATCGATCGGGTCGAGCTGGTCGAGCACCTGGCGGATGCAGGCCAGCAGGTCCCAGCTCTGCACCTTCGCCGTCGCCGGATAGACCGGGACGAACTCGCGCTCGAAGAACGACGCGTCCACTCCCCCCGCGCCTTTCGCGCTCTGCGCCAGACCACGCAGCGCACCGCTGCCGCGCACGGAGGTGAGACTCTCCACACCGGCCTCGGCTTTGTCGGGCAGGATCAGGTAGTCCGGGTGCGAGAGGTTCCAGCGATCCGGGCGCCACCAGTGCACGGTGCCCGACATCATCGCCCGCACACCCTCTTTCACCAGGTAGCGCACCTTGTCGCCGTTGAAGAAGGTGGCCTCGATCGGGCGCGCGGCGCCGGTGTCGAGCTGCACCTTCAGCAGCGAGCCGCGCCGGTTCTTCATCGGGCGCAGTTCGGTTTTGGTGATCCGGCCGATGACGGTGATGTGCGCGCTCTCCTCCGGCTCATCCTCGGTGAGCGGCTGGCCCTGGGTGGCGTAGCGCGCCGGATAGTGGCGCAGCAGGTCCTCGACCGTGGTCATGTCGAACGCCTCGGTCAGCCGGTCGGCCGCCTTCACGCCCAGCACGTGGTCGAGCCGGTCACTCAACGTCGCCATCACTCGACCCCTATCTGCACCAGATCCGCTTGCTGCCCACCGGAATACACCACGACCTCGACACCGGGGAAACCGGCCGTCACGTGATCGGCCAGGACCGCGCCCAGTTCGGGGCCCGCGTCGGCGCCCATCAGCAGTGTCACCAATTCGCCACCGAGACCGAGCATCCGGTCCAGCAGGATGCGGCCCGCGCCGACCACATCGGGGTCGATCACCACGACGTCGTGGCCGACGAGGCCCAATCCGTCACCGGGGGAACACATTCCGACCATGGTCAAGGCGCGCACCCTGGCCGCCCGCAGCGCACCCCATCGCGTGGTCGCGGCCGCCTCCGACATCGCGAACGCGTCGTCGACCGCGATCCGCCCGCGATCATGGACCGCCAGCGCGGCCAGGCCCTGCACCATCGACGCGCTCGGCAGCAACAGGACGTCACGTGACCCGTCACGGGCGGCCACACCGGCGGCGACGAGTTCCTGCGCGGGCAGCGCGCCGTTGGGCAGGACCAGGACTTCCCGGTGCGGCATCGCGCGGATCGCGGTCAGCAGCGCGGTGGTGTCGAGCTGCCGGTTGCCGTGCAGCACCACCGCGCCCGCGTCTTCGAACAGCCGCGCCGCCGCCGCACCGGACGCCACGGCGAGGATGCCGCGGTCGGCGAGACCTTCGGGCCGCTGGGCCGGTGCCGCGAGATCCTGGTGGCCGTTGCCGTGCGGCACGGCAGCGGCGCGGTCCCGGTGGTCCTCGTGGCTCGCCCCGTGT
>NZ_JBHXMY010000095.1:0-14476 GCF_042720195.1 Nocardia sp. NPDC058497
TGATCACCAGGGTTGATGTGCCGAGGCGCGCCCCCCCCCGCGCGGGGGTTGGTTTGCCCCGCCCCACAACATCTCCCGGTCGGCGCGGGCCACCCGGGGGGGGGTGTCGAGCTCCCCGGGACGGTCGGGGTCCTCGCCGACCGCGAGCAGCAGTTCCCTGATCGCGCGCTCGGCCCGGTCCTGGTCGAACGGGCGACCGGTCGCCAGCGCCGTCAGGTCCTTCGGGCTCGTCGAGCCGAGCTCGCCGTCGGCGATCGACCCGTTCCCTACTGGCTCAGCGACCTTCTTGTTGGCCGACAACTTCTCCGCACCTCCACATGTCGACGCCGGTGATCGTCCGGCATCCGACGGTCGAGCGTAGTTGGCTCGCCGTCAGCGGCGGCCGTTCGGCCCTTCCCAGTCGTTGTTCTCCGGATCGGTGCCGGGCGCGGGCTGCTGCGGCGGCTCGCCCCACGGCTGGAACCCGCCACCCTGGTGCCGCGGCTGCTCCGGCTGACCCCACGCATTGCCCTGGCCCTGCGGAGCCTGCGGCTGTTGCGGCTGCTGGGGCTCGTCGCGCGGCGGCCAGCCCGGCGCCGACCAACCGGCCGGGGCGCCGTAATCGGGCCGCGAACCGTGCGTACCCGACTGACGCGGGAACGCCTCGGTCGGCGCGGCGGGCAGCGGGTAGCCCGTGGCGGGCGGCGCAGGCTGGCCGTACTGTGGCGGCTGGGCCGGGTAACCGTTGGCGGGCTCGAGCGGCGCACCGGCAGGTACCGGCGCCGGCTGGACGGGCGGCCACGGCTCGCCGCGCTCGGCGGCCAGCTCGCCCGGGGTCTTCACCGGGGGCTTGTCGGACGGGAGCCGGTCACCGAAGTCGTTGAACGCGGTGATCCGCGGCCGCTTCACGACACCGGCCAGCACCTCTTCGAGGTCCTTGCGGTGCAGGGTCTCGCGCTCGAGCAGCGCGGTCGCCAGCGCGTCGAGCTGCTCGCGGTACTCGCTCAGGATCGACCAGGCCTCGGTGTGCGCCGCCTCGATCAGGTTGCGCACCTCCTCGTCGATCTCGCGGGCCACCTCGTGCGAGTAGTCCGAGCCCTGGCCCATCGAGCGGCCGAGGAACGGGTCGCCCTGCTCCTGGCCGTAGCGGACCGCGCCGAGGCGGGCGCTCATGCCGTACTCGGTGACCATGCCGCGCGCGATCTTGGTCGCCTGGTCGATATCGGAGGACGCGCCGGTCGTCGGCTCGTGGAACACCAGTTCCTCGGCCGCGCGGCCACCCATCGCGAACACCAGCCTGGCGATCATCTCCGAGCGGGTCATCAGGCCCTTGTCGTCCTCGGGCACCGTCATGGCGTGGCCGCCGGTGCGGCCGCGGGCAAGGATGGTGACCTTGTAGACGGGCTCGATATCGGGCATCGCCCAGGCCGCCAGGGTGTGGCCACCCTCGTGGTAGGCGGTGATCTTCTTCTCGTGCTCGCTGATGATGCGGCTCTTGCGGCGCGGACCGCCGATGACGCGGTCGACCGACTCCTCCAGCGATTCGCCGGTGATGAGCGAGCCGTGCTCACGCGCGGTGAGCAGCGCGGCCTCGTTGATGACGTTGGCCAGGTCGGCGCCGGACATGCCGACGGTGCGCTTGGCCAGACCCTCGAGGTCGGCGTCGGGCGAGATCGGCTTGCCCTGCGAATGCACGCGCAGGATCGCGCGGCGACCGGCCAGGTCGGGGTTGCCGACCGGGATCTGCCGGTCGAAGCGACCGGGGCGCAGCAGCGCGGGGTCGAGGATGTCGGGGCGGTTGGTCGCCGCGATCAGGATGATGCCGGTGCGGTCACCGAAGCCGTCCATCTCGACGAGCAGCTGGTTCAGCGTCTGCTCGCGCTCGTCGTGACCGCCGCCGAGGCCCGCGCCGCGCTGGCGGCCGACCGCGTCGATCTCGTCGACGAAGATGATGCAGGGGCTGTTCTGCTTGGCCTGCTCGAAAAGGTCGCGCACACGCGAGGCACCGACACCGACGAACATCTCGACGAAGTCCGAACCGGAGATGGTGAAGAACGGGACGCCCGCCTCACCGGCGACGGCGCGCGCGAGCAGCGTCTTACCGGTACCGGGGGGACCGTAGAGCAGCACGCCCTTCGGGATCTTCGCGCCCAGCGCCTGGTAGCGGGCCGGATTCTGCAGGAAATCCTTGATCTCGTACAGCTCTTCGACGGCCTCGTCGGCACCGGCCACATCGGCGAACGTGGTCTTGGGCATGTCCTTGGACAGCTGTTTGGCCTTGGACTTGCCGAAGCCCATCATGCCGCCGCGACCACCGCCCTGCATGCGCGACATCACGAAGATGAACAGGCCGACCAGCAGCACCATCGGCACGATGAACAGCAGCAACTGGGAAAGCCAGCTCTCCTGCTTGACCACCGTGTCGTACTTCGCGCCGGAGTCCTGCACCGCGTCGAAGATCTGCGCCGATGTCTCACCGCCGCCCGGGTATTTGGCGACGATCTTGGTGTTGTTGTTCGTCGCCTCGTTGCCGTTGTTCAGTTCGATGCGGAGCTGCTGCTCCTTGTCATCGATCTGGACGTTCTTGACATTGGCTTTGTCGTTCAGCTGGCTGAGCGCCACGGAAGTGTCGACACTCTCCCAGCCGCGCGTGTCATCGCTGAGAAAGCTGAACAGCCAGATCATGAGCATGATGCCCGAGATGATCGCCAAAGTGCGAAACACTGTCTTGCGGTTCATAGAGCGTCGGCCGGACGGCCCAGTCCTTTCCGGTTATTTCTCCGGGTGTGCCTAGCGAAGCGTCGAGATCGGCGGGTTTCGGATGCGGACATGCCACGTTACCGCGTACGGTCTAGTTCGATACATCGCGCAGTTCGGCTGCTGGTGCAGTTGCACTGGTCAACGTTCAGAGCTGGGGAACGGTTCCCGAAAGCTCCGAACGCGTTGTTGCAAGTGGCCACAATCATGTCATGCCCGGCTTATCGTGGGCGACGACACAACTACAGCGCAGGGGGTATGGACATCGTCGAGCTACGAACACCCACAGCGATTCTGCGCCACGGCAGTGGACGGCTCACCGTTCTGCGGCCGGGTACCGACGGCGAGCGGGTTCTCGATGTGCCCATCGCCGACCTGCTCAAGGTGCGGCTGAACCGCCGCGCCGACGACGCGGTTGTCATCGAGATCTTCCTGCGCTATCCAACGCCGGTGCTCACGGGCGTTCCCGCCGACCGCACCCCGCTCCCTGTCCTCATCGCCGAACACGACGTGCCCGCCGCCCTCGGCATCGTCGACCGGATCAACGACCAGATCATGGCCACCCAGCGCATCGATGTCGCCGCGCCTGATCTCACCCCGCCCGCGCCGGAATGGGGCAAGTCGGGCCCGGTCAGGGCCGATGTCGAGCGCGCGGTGCGCCGGATGGCGCCGCGCAAGGAGTCACGCACGGCCGTCAACGCGCTGCACCGCTACGTCACCCCCGACGAATACGTACTGGAAACCGCGATCGCCGTGGCGACGCCGCCCGCCGGTACCGGCACCGGTCTGCTCGCGGCGACCACCACCCGGCTGCTGTTCCTCTCCATCGGCAACGGCGAGCGCTACGCACACGAGCTGGCCGTTGCCGCGATCCTCGGCGCCCGCACCGTCGACGGCGCGCGCTCGGCGCCCGGCGAGATCGACACCAGGCACGGTGGCTCCGGCATGGACGTCAGCGACGGCAACAGGACGCTGCATTTCGCAGGCGCCGACCGCGCCGACACCGAGCGGGTGACCTGCGCGGTCAACTTCGCCGTCCGCAGGCAGGCAGCCGACGGCGCGGCAGGGCCCGCCGACCCCGGCGTCTCCCAGCTCTACGCGGAATGGGAATTACTGGTCGAGCGGCACTCGCTCGGCATGGTCGACGACACCCAGTTCCAGCGCTACGGCCGCGGGATTCTCCGCAGCCTGTGACCCGGCGGGCCGGACCCTCAGTTGGGTTCGGCCACTTCGGTTTCGGTCTTCTGTTCGGGCTCGTTCAACTCGATCCGGCGCCAGGGACTGGTCGGGCGGGTCCATAGCCGTAGCAGTTCCATCCGGCGGTCGACGCCGCCGTTCTTCAGTTCGGCGAGGTCCTCGGTGGCCTGCCAGTAGGTCCAGCCCGCGAGGTAGGCGTCACCGAACTGGCGCCAGTTGCGGTAGCGGCGCTGCGCGGGGGCAAGTGCCCGCATCGCGTACTCCCACGCCACGTCGGCGTCGATGTAGCCGGCGGTGAACGCCATCCTGGCGACCGCGATGACGCGGGCCAGGTCCCAGGCGTGGATGTCGTTGGGCAGCGGCCGGGCCAGGTGGTCGGTGAAACCGATCTTGATGGCCTGGGCCCAGATGTCGTAGTCGCGGACCAGCGCCTCGGGGTTGTCCATGCCGCGGAAGGATCCGACCTGACGCAGGAAGGCGCGGTGCCGGTCGGCGCGTTCACCGAAGCGGTCGCGTTCGCTGGCATTGATCGAGGCCATCACCAGCGGATGCACCAGCGCGTAAAGGGGGGCGTGCATCCCTTCGAGGAGCTGTTCCATCGACGCGCGCGCCTCGGTGCCGTCGGTGATGCCCCACGCGCCGGTAAGGGTGTCGATGGCGAGTTCGCGGCGATCGCCCAGCGGGTGCTCGCGCTCGGGGCCGAGCAGCATCGCGTCGTGGAAGGCGTCCCAGCGGGTGGAGTAGAAGGCGCCGAGGGCGAGCGCGCGAAGTTCATCGTCGCTCACACCGGCACCGGACCAGTGGTCTTCCTCGCGCTCGTCCAGTTCCGGGTAGGGAAAGGTGGTCAGCGCTGGTACTCCCCTGGCAGGCATGCGGCCGAGTCTAGTGCGGCGGGTGCCTTCCGGGGCCCAGGAGCGAATCTGCTTTCTTGGCCTGCCGTGATCTGCCACACAGGTCTATGGTTCTGACATGTGTAGAAATATCACCGTCTTGCGTGGTCTGGAGCCTGCCGCCACCGAGCAGGAGATCTACGCTGCCGCCTTGCAATATGTGCGCAAAGTCGGCGGCATCTCCGGGCTGAGCAGCACCACCAAGCCCGCGGTCGACAAGGCCGTCGCCGCCATCGCCGCGGCGACCACAACACTGCTCGCCGAGCTACCCGATCGACGCGTGCCACCGCCCACCGAACCGCCGCTGCGCCGCATCGCGGCCAGGGACGGCGTGGTTCAGGAAACGCCGTAGGCGGCGACGCAATCCAGCGCTATCTCCAGCGCCAGCGCTCGCTCGGACACCGGATGTCCGAGGATTTCCTCCACGCGGTGGATCCGGTACCGCACCGTGTTCTTGTGCACGCCGAGCAGGCGCGCCGCTTCCTCCGGGCTGCGCTGCGCGCGCAGATAGGCGTGCAGGGTCGCGCGTAGCCGGGTAGACACCAAATCGGTACCGGTGAGCCCGCGCAGCTCCCTGGCGATCAGCCCGCGCATCGCGGCCGTGTCGACACCGGCCAGATAGGCGATCTCGACCTCGCGGTAGTCGGTCACCGCCTGCTCGTTCTGCTCGGCGACGCGGCGGGCGGCGACCGCCTCGCGATGGCTGCTCACGAACCCGTCGACGTGCGCGCCCGGCATCCCGAACGCCACCCGCACCGGCGCGGCCACTTCACAGCGCGCGATCCGCTCGGCGATCTCGGCGTCGTCGTCGATGGCAGCCCAGGCCCACAGCCCGCTCGCGCTGGCGGCGACGGTGAGCAGACCGGTGGCGCCGAGCACGGTCGCGATCCGCGCGGCGGCCCGGTCGAGCAGCCCGCCCGGTTCGTCCCCGCCCGCCTCGCCGGTCCACAGCACGAACGCCAGGTGCCGCCGCGAGAGCCGGTAGCCGAGGCCGATCGAGGCCTGGTCCACGTCCACCTCGGTGCCGGTGAGCAGGGCGTGCACCAGTTCGGTCCTGGTGTTGATCGCATCGCGCAGCACCCGTTCCCGTTCGGCCATGAAGGTGCCGGTGAGTGCCTCCACCGACAGCCCGAGCCAGGTGGTGGATCGTTCGAACAGCCGCAGCAGCACTGCCCGTTCGATCTCCGGCGGCACCTGGCCCTGCGCGACGGTCTCGGTCATCACGGCGAGCACCTCGGCCATGCCGGTCCGGTAGGCCCGCAGTAGCACTCGCACGTCAAGGCCGCGCCTGGCGATGGTCCTGGCCAGAGCGTGCGCCTCCTCGGGCAGTGCCAAGTCGACGGTGTCGCTGGCCAGTCCGCTGAGCACCACCCTGGCGTGCGCGCGGGTGCTGGCCGCCAGGTCGCGGCGCATGTCGGGGTCGTCGAGCTCGGGGACACCGGCGAGCACGGCCGCGTCGAGCCTGGCGACGATGCCCTCCATCGTCTGCGCGCGCAGCAGGTCGAACACGAAGTCGGCGAACCAGTCGCGCAGCTGTTCCCGGTTTTGTTCTCCAGACACCAAAAGACCCGATTTCATTGACGTGTACGGCCAAGATTCCGCGCTCTCATTGTGCCAGTCTGATAGATGGTGAACTGATTCACACAACGCAGTGGGGAGCACGACGGTGACCGAACTCGACCAGACCGCCCAGGCGATCGCGGTGCACAATCCGGCGACCGGCGAACAGACCGGCTCCGTGCCGATCGTCGCGCCGGACGAAGTGGCGGCCGCGGTCCGGGAACTGCGCCTCTACCAGCCCGAATGGGAGGCGATCGGGCCAGAGGGCCGCAAGAAGTGGCTGCTGAAGATGCAGGACTGGCTCATCGACAACACCGAGCACCTGGCCGCGGTCCTGCAGTCCGAGACCGCCAAGCCGCGCGTCGACGCGCTCATCGACCCGGCCTTCGCCGTCGACCTCCTCGGTTACTACGCGCGCCGGGCTGGCAAGTTCCTCGCCGACGAGCACCCCTCCCCGCACAGCCCGCTCGCGCGGGTGAAGTCGCTGACCGTCGCCTACCGCCCGTACCCCGTGGTCGGCGTGATCACGCCGTGGAACTTCCCGCTCGCCATGCCGGCGATCGACGTGTTCCCCGCGCTGGCCGCGGGCGCCGCGGTGATTCTCAAGCCGTCGGAGGTGACGCCGCTGTCGGCGGTCGAGCTGGCCCGCGGCTGGGCCGAGATCGGCGCGCCGCCGGTGTTCAAGGTGGTCACCGGTGCGGGCGCGACCGGCGCGGCCGTCGTCGAGAACGCCGACTACATCCAGTTCACCGGCTCCACCGCGACCGGCCGCAAGATCGCCGCCGCCTGCGCGGAGCGGATGGTGCCCTACAGCCTCGAGCTCGGCGGCAAGGACCCGGCGATCGTGCTGGCCGACGCCGATATCGACCGTGCCGCGCACGGCATCGCCTTCGGCGGCATGTTCAACGCCGGGCAGGTCTGCATCTCGGTGGAGCGGGTCTACGTCGAGGCGCCGGTCTACGACGAGTTCGTCACCAAGCTGACCGCCGCCGTCGCCGCCCTGCGCCAGGGCGAGGACGGGCGGGAATCGAAGAACGACGTCGGCGCGCTGGCCAACGAGAACCAGGTGCGGATCGTGCAGCGCCACGTCGACGAGGCCATCGCGGCGGGCGCGCGGGCGACCACCGGTGGCAAGCGCACCGGCGTCGGCACCTTCTTCGAGCCGACCGTGCTCGTCGACGTCGACCACTCGATGTCGTGTGTCGCCGAGGAGACCTTCGGGCCGACGCTGCCGGTGATGAAGGTCGCCGACGAGGCCGAGGCGATCCGGCTGGCCAACGATTCGATCTACGGCCTGTCGGCGTCGGTGTGGACCGGGGACAAGGCGCGCGGGGAACAGGTGGCCAGGCAGCTGAACGCGGGCGCGGTCAACATCAACGACGTGTTCTCGAACCTGTTCAACCCGGCGATGCCGATGGGCGGCTGGGGCCTGTCCGGCGTCGGCGCGCGCTGGGGCGGGGCGTCGGGTCTGCGCAAGTACTGCCGCGCGCAGGCGATGACCAAGCCGAAGATCCCGACCATGAGCAAAGAGCTGTTCTGGTACCCGTACGACATGAACAAGCTCGTCGTCGCGGTGGCCGCGATGCGGGCCGCCGGCGCGCGCGGCATCCGCCGCATCGACCTGCCCGCGGTGTGGCGACTCAAGGGCGGCAAGTGAGCACGGCGGTCCGCGATCTCGTCGTCGTGATCACCGGTGGCGCCCGCGGCATCGGACTCGCGACGGCAACGCGGCTGCGGGAACTCGGCGCGCGCGTGGCGATCGGCGACATCGACGAGACAGCGGTGAAAGCGGCAGGCGATTTCGCGCTGTCGGGCGCGCTCGACGTCACCGACCCGGTCTCGTTCGAGGCCTTCCTCGACGAGGTCGAGCGCGCCGTCGGCCCGATCGATGTGCTGATCAACAACGCGGGCATCATGCCGACCGGCCTGCTGGTCGACGAGCCCGACCGGGTGACCCGCCGGATTCTCGAGATCAACGTCTACGGCGTGATTCTCGGGTCCAAGCTCGGCCTGGCCCGGATGCTGCCGCGCGGGCGTGGGCACGTCATCAATATCGCCTCGCTGGCCGGCGAGGCGCACATCCCCGGGCTGGCGACCTACAACGCCAGCAAGCACGCGGTGCTCGGCTTCACCGACACCCTGCGCGAGGAGTATCGCGGGTCGGGCGTGCGGTTCTCGGCGGTGCTGCCGACGCTGACGAAGACCGAGCTGGGCGCCGGGGTGAAGACCAACTGGTTGTTGCAGCCTGCCGAACCGGAGCAGATCGCCGCGGCGATCGAGGGGTTGTTCGGATCGCCGCGCTCGAAGGTGCGGGTGTCGGCGTTCGCGGGCTATTTGTCCCGGTTCGTGAACCTGCTGCCCGAGGCCGTCGGTGACGGAATCGGCCGGGCGCTGGGGTCACGCACGGCCTTCCTCGACGATGTCGACAGTTCGGCGCGACGCGCCTACGAGGAACGCGCTCGCGAGAGCTGAGCATCCGGAATCCGGCCGCGCGCACACGGCTCGCCGCGGCCGGATTCCACACACCCGAAACCCCTTTGTGATGAAACTCACTGCACCGCAGGCTTTCCGGCACGAACAGAGGTCAGCGGTCTGTTTCATCCCCCACCCGCGTTCGCCGGGACGCACGCCACACCGCGCCGAATCGTGTGAAGCCGGCCGCATTTCCGCTGGTCAACCGCCCAGAAGCCACAGGCCCACCGCTCGGCGTCCGGCGATCGCACACAAGTGACACCTCAATGATGCAGCGCACCATGTCAGGTCATATGCTGTGAGTTACCAACCTGGTGACTGTTTTGATCCACCTCCGCGAACTTCCTTGCCCGTTTTGGCTGGATTTTCCCGACCGATTCTGATAGCAAGGTGCTATGGACCCGCATTTGCGCGATCTGCGGTATTTCGTCGCCGTCGCTGAGGAACTGCATTTCACCAACGCCGCCCAGCGGTTGCATATCGCTCAGCCGACGTTGTCACGCCAGATCCGCCAGCTCGAACGCCAGCTCGACGTGGTCCTGTTCGACCGCAACCAGCGCAGTGTCGCCCTCACCGTCGCCGGTAAGGAACTGCTCGAAGGCGCCCGCAAGATCCTGGAGCTGTGGGAGCTGACCAACGTCTCCCTGCAGGAAGCGGGCGAAGTGCTGCGCGTCGGTATCCAGTCCGCGCTCGGCCGCGGCCTGCTCAACGACCTGGAGAGCGCCAGCGGCCACCGCCTCGCCCTGCACGCCGCCTCCTGGAACGACCCGTCCAGTGGCCTGGCGGGCCGTCAGGCCGACCTGGCCCTGGTGTGGCTGCCGCTGCCCGACCCCAACCGCTACCGCTGGCAGGTGCTGCGCACCGAGCCGCGCTGGGTGCTGCTGCCCGAGACCCACCCGCTGGCCGAGCAGGAGACGATCGAGTTCGCCGATCTGCTCGACGAGCCGTTCATCGCCCTGCCGACCGAGGCGGGCGCGGTCCGCGACTTCTGGCTCGGCAACGACGCCCGCGGCGGCCGGGCCGCCAAGATCGGCGCCGAGGCCGCCACCCCCGAGGACAAGCTCGAGGCCGTGAGCCTGGGCCTCGGCGTGTGCCTGCTCGCCGAGAACAACGTGCCGATGTACCGCTGGCCCGGCCTGACCGCGCGCCCGGTCACCGGTCTCACCCCGTGCGAGCTGGCGGTGGCGTGGCGCGCCGACGACACCCGCCCGACCATCCTGGAATTCGCCGGTCGCGCCGTCGACGGCGGCTTCTCCGAGCCGCAGCCGGTGCAGACCCCGATCGCGGTCTAGTTCGTCAGCTCCAGTTGGGCGGCGAGGCCGAGCAAGGTGGCCTCGCTGCCCGGCGGACCGGCCAGCTGCGCCGCCAGCGGGGTGTGCGCCTCCGGATGAGTGCCCATCGGCACCGACGCGGCCGGCCAGCCGACCAGATTCCAGACGCCGGTGAACGGCGCGTAGCGCGCCGAGGCGAGCACGTTCACGGTCCAGCCGCGCCCGCTCCACTGTTTGGCCTTGGGCGGCGGTGCCGCGAGCGTCGGCGTGATCACCACGTCGAAGTTCTCGAAGAAGTCGACCAGTCCGGCCTCGATCCGGTCGACCTGATCCGGCCGCACCAACCGCAGCCGCCGGATCAGCCTGCCCAGCGCGAGGTGCCGTCTGGTGCGGCGTTGCAGCAGCTCGGGGTGCGGTAGCGCCGCGGCGTCGGCCAGGCCCGCGCTGGGCCAGCGCAGCGCCATCGCCAGCGCCGTGTCGCCGTAGGGCAGCTCGACCGGCTCGACCAGGTGCCCAGCCGCCGCCGCCCGCGCGCCCGCGGTGCGCGCTGCCGCCGTCCAGTGCCGATCCACCCGGACCAGTCGTGACGGCGGAGCCACGGCAAGTCCGATGCGTAGTCGCTGCGGTGCGCGAAGCTCGGCCAGATCGGAGCGCCCAGCCAGCACCGACAACGCCAGCGCCGCGTCCGACACCGTCGTCGCGAGCACGCCGTTCTCGGCCATCCCCGCCCAGGAATCGGCGCCGATACCCGCGGGCACCACCTGGCGGCCCGGCTTGATCCCGAAGACGCCGCAGGCCGCGGCGGGCACCCGGATCGAGCCGAGCCCGTCGTTGCCGTGCGCGATCGGCACCAATCCAGCGGCCACCGCGGCGGCCGCGCCACCCGAGGAGCCACCGGCGGCCCGGCCGACATCGCGCGGATTGCGGGTGACGGTCCCGTCCTCGTCGGTCATCGCCCACAGGCCGAGTTCGGGCATCGCCGTCACCCCGACGACGATCGCGCCCGCGGCCCGCAGTCTGGCCACCACCGGATGATCGGCGGGCTCCGGCTCGGTCGGACTGGCCGCCGACCCCGCCCGCAGCGGCACCCCGGCGACCGCGATGTTCTGCTTCACCGCCACCGGCACCCCTGCCAGCGGCAGTTCGTCCAGATCGTCGCGGGCGGCCAGCTCCAGCGCCTCGGCGCGGGCCTGCTCGGCGCGCACGACGGTGAACGCGTTGATCTTGCGATTCTCCGAGGAGATCCTGGTCAGCGCCTCGGTCACCACATCGAGGGGCGTGATGGTGCCCGCGCGTACCCGGGCGGCCAGCGCCGCCGCCGGGCCGCCGATGGGGTATTCGTCGGCGGGCTGGTGGGGAGAGTTCATCGCCACCTCAGCGTCCGTCACGCCGTCGTCGTCGACGGACTCCCATGCTACCGCTGTGAGGTCATCGTGCATGTGCGGATTCGCCCCCGTCGCATGGTCGTCGAAATTCGGGTGATCTGCTCTCGAGGCGCAAGTTATCATTCGGGTACGGCTCGGGGGCCGATGGTGTCGGGTGTGGCGGAAGGAATTTCGCTCCGACCCGCGCGAACCTTAGGTCGGTTGATGATCGATAAGACCGGAAGCGATGAACTGCCCGACGCGAGCGCCGGACAGTCGACGAACGGGCGCGGCGACATGGTCGAAGCGTTCACCCAGGCATGGGGTTCCACGGCCGGGCAGCCGCCCGATATGGCCGAATTCCTGCCCGACGCGCGCACCCTGCGCAGGCAGGCGCTGCACGAACTGATCCGCATCGATCTGCGCCATCGCTGGCTGCACCACGGCGGCGCCGAGGTCACCCGCAAGCGCCTGGCCCACTACTGCGCCGAGTTCCCCGAACTCGATCCGGCGACGCTGCCCGCCGGGCTGGTGTTCGAGGAGTTCGTGATCCGCAGGCACAGCGGTGAACGCGTCGACCCGCGCGACTGCCTGCGCGAATACCCGGATCAGGCGCCGAGCCTGCGCGCGCTGCTCAACGCCGACGAGCTCGAGCAGAGCACCCACCGCACCGACGACCCCGATCCGGCGGTGAACCAACCACCCGACCCCACTCGTACTACCCAGGTGACCACGCCCGAGCTCGACTTCACCGCGACAGCGACCTCGGCGGCGACCGCGACCTCCGCGGCGACCGCCGCCGCGTCGTCGCCGGGCTCGTTCGAGCCACTGGACCGGATCGAAATCGGCCAGCGCATCGGCGACTTCGAGCTGCTGACCGGGCTCGGCACCGGCGCGTTCGCGCGGGTCTTCCTGGCCAGGCAGACCTCGATGCAGCGCCTGGTCGCGGTGAAGATCTCGGCCGACCGCGGCACCGAACCGCAGACCCTGGCCCAGCTCGACCACGACTACATCGTGCGCGTCTTCGACCAGCAATTGCTCGACACCGACGACACCGCGCCGTCGGGCGCCCGCCGCCTGCGCCTGCTCTACATGCAGTTCCTGCCCGGCGGCACCCTGCTCGGACTCCTGCGCTGGGTGCGCGCGACCCCACCCGAGGAGCGCAGCGGCAAACTGCTGCTCGACGCGGTGGACGCGGCCATGGAGGAGAAGGGCGAGATCCGCCCGACGGATTCGAGCGTGCGCGCCGAACTGGCCGAGCTGACCTGGCCGGAGACCGTCGCGTGGCTGGGCAGGCGCCTGGCCGAGGCGCTCGACTACGCGGCCGCGCACGGCGTGCTGCATCGCGACGTGAAACCGGCGAATGTCCTGCTGACCGCGGAGGGCGTGCCCAAACTGGCCGACTTCAACATCAGCTTCAGCCGCACCGTCGCCGGGACCAGCCCCGTCGCGTACTTCGGCGGCTCGCTGGCGTACATGTCCCCCGAGCAGCTCGAGGCCTGCCATCCCGGTCTCGGCCGCACCGCCGCCGACCTCGATACCCGCGCCGACATCTACTCGCTCGGCGTCGTGCGGTGGGAGCTGCAGACCCGCGCGAATCCGATCGACCACAGCACCCCCGACGCCGCGGGCCGCGGCGACGAGACCACCCTCGAGGCGATGCTGGAACGGCGCACCAGCGGCGTCGATCCGGCCGCGTTGGACCGGGTGCCAGAGGACTGTCCCGCAGCCCTACGCCGTGTTCTGCTGACGTGTCTCGAGCCTGAGCGCGACCGACGCTGGTCGACCGGTTGGGTGTTGGCGAAGCAGTTCGGCTTGTGCCTCGACAACCGAGCGAGGGAACTCGTCGATCCGGCGCCCGGCAGTTGGCGGCTCCGTCTGCGGCCTTGGATCTTTCCCATCGCGTTCCTTGCGATCGGCGTCCCGAACATCCTCGCAGCCCTGTTCAACATCCAACACAACCAACACTTGATCGTCGACCGGCTCAGTGCGGACGCACGGCCGACGTTCCTGATCACCACAAGTGTGATCAACGGGATCTTCTTCCCTTTGGGAACGGTCGCCATCGTATACATCTCCCGCTACGTGTTCTCGGTACCTCGAGGACTCCGGCGGGGCCAGAGCTACGATCCGGACACCTTGAGGCGAACCAGATCGGACACACTGCTGTTCGGTGACCGAGCCGTGGCGGTCGCATTCATGTTGTGGATGGTCGCTGGGCTCACTTTCCCGATCGCCCTGCAATTCTCGACCGGTGGAATCACAGCCCGAGCTGTGATGCACTTCCTCGCATCGCTCGCGGTGTGCGGTGCGATCGCAGCGGCGTACCCGTTCTTCCTTGTAACCTTCTACATGGTCCGGTGCGTATATCCGATCTTCCTACGTCACGGTGAGATCAGTGCAACAGACCGCGCCCAACTGCACGGCTTGGATCGACGCTGCAACGGATACCTCGCGGTCGCCGCGTCGGTGCCGCTGCTTGCCGTGGCCGGTGTCACATTCTTGCAACCGGGGGACATTCCGTCGGTCATCGTCACTGTCCGCATCATGTGCATCGGCGCGATCGTCGCGTTTGTCGGCTTCTTCTTCCTGTTCCGCGCATTGGAAGCGGACCTGCAGGCGTTGGAGCGTGTAGTTGCACCGCTAGGTTCTCAGGATCGGAAACCGCGCTCAGCTCCACCTGACGCGCGCTGATCCCTTGAAGAATTGTTAGCGAACTGTTGCCGAACCAGGGTGGGCAGCATCAGATGATCGTTGAGGTTGGCCGCCCAAAGCGCCATGGAAAGAGGAAAGCCGTTGCCGCAGGTCAGGATATGGTGTTTGGAGCTGGTCTTGGGGGGGGGGGGGCAACAGCGCCCGACCGCCCCACACCCCCCCCCCAACCCCCAGAGGCCAACACCCCCCGCCCAACCCCCCCCCCACCCCCCCCCACCAGGCCCGTCACAAATAAAAAAAAAAAAAAACCCCCCCAAAAAAACCCCCACAC
>NZ_JBHXMY010000096.1:0-14436 GCF_042720195.1 Nocardia sp. NPDC058497
CAGTATTGGATCGTCCGGATGGTCGACGACGACGGCCTGGTCTCTTCGATCGAGCAGCTCAGGCTCACCTCCGACGGCGCCTACGTCACGGAGCGTATCGGGCTCCGCGGTCAGGACCCCGTCGTCGCCATCACAGCGATCGACCCCGTCAAAGTCGAAATCTCCTGGGCAGAACTGGACGTGGACATCGAGTGACCTCGGGCCATGCCCGGCGCTGCTGATCAGCGTCGATTCAGGGTGACGTCCCACAGGGCGATGTGGAAGCGCGCGTCGGTGACGTCGACGGAGGTGTCGGTGAACCGATTGCCGCCGAGGGTGTTTCGGACGAAATCCCGCACCGTGGCCGGTTGGGTGTCCAGGTCGGCGAGTAGGTGCTGGGGTACCTCGATGGTGCCGTCGAAGAATCGTGGCTGAGCGGTGATTCCGGGCTGCTGGGGAGTCTGCCGCAAGCCGTCGACGGTGTGCAGGACGACGTCGAGTCGGGTGCCGTCGCCGAATTCGATGCGCAGTGGGGTGGGGGAGACGGCCAGGTCGAAGGACTGCACACTGGCGGTCCAGCCCTGTGGCGAGACGCCCTGGTAGTCGTACGGTGACGGCGGGCCCAGCGTTTCCTTGGCACGGTTTATCGGCGAATTCTCCAGTGCCGCACCGGTTAGTGGCTGATCGGTGGCGACGAAGGTCCACGCCGTCTCGGTCAGTGTCTTGCGCCAGAAGCCGGTTCGCCCGCCGTCCCGGCCTTCGACGCGCAGTTCCCGTGCGGCGGAACCAGGTCCGGTCCGGTGGATGGAGATGCGGTCGGTGATCTCACCGGGCACCTTCGGCTGCGCGACCCAGTCGGGGGCGGGCAGTTGGATTGCGGCGTAGTGGCTGTCGATGCGCTCGGACAGCATGTCGGGGGCCTCGGGGAGTCCGCGCTGATCCTGGTAGGAGTAGCGGAAGAAGACCTTGTCCGCGCCGGAAATGTCGAAATCGTAGAGGCGCGTGTAGAAGTCGCCGAACCGGTTGACGATCAGCGAGGTCGACGCGCTGGTGGACAGCGCCACCGCCTGGAACCGGCCGCCGAACGGCAAGCCCATCTCGTAGCTGTGATCCACCGGCAGCCACGGGTCCACGTACTGGATCCGCTGACCGCCGTTGGTCAGGGCGAACACGTGCGACACCTTCGCCCCGCCGACCGGATGCTCGTTGCCCGCGGTGTCGGTCCAGACGTGATCCTCGTTGGGCGACAACACCGACCACGACCAGGTCAGCGCGCCCGGTGGGAGGGTGTTGCCGGGGCCGGTCCACAGCGGGGTGCCGTAGCGGCTGCTCCAGTTCCAGTCCTTGGGTGCGCTCAGCGCATGGTCCATCGTGATGAAGCGGCCGTCGCGGTCGATCATCATCACTTCGTCGTCGTCGGCCGAGACACCGGCGATGGTGCCCGCGAGACAGCTCGACAGCGCCACGGTGCGCCAACCACTGAGGGCTGTAGCCTCTTTCACGTACACGTTGCCGTCGCGGGTGGCGAAGGCCCAGCGCCGGTTGAACGACTCGGTGGTGGTACGGAAGTAGACCTGCTCGGGCAGTGCGACAGTCGCCGGGGCGAAATCCGCCAACCCCGCGGTGGACTCGTCGACCGTCACCTCCGGAGTGCCGACCGTACCCACCGGCAGACATCCGGGATCGGCGACGGACGCCGATTGCGTTGTCGCCCCGGCGAAGACCAGTCCGGCCGCCGCGATCAGCGCTCCCCGCCGCACGGCGTGCCCGCGCCTCACAGCCACCCCGCCGCGCCGAAACCGGCCAGGGCGACGGCATTGATGCCGAAGATCGCGCCGACCACCAGCGCCTTGCTGCGCACGCTCGGCAGATCGTGCACGTAGAAGCAGGCCGCGAAGAACGGCACGTACCCGATGATCCAGATCAGGAACGGGAAGCTGGGCTGCCACCACGACCAGTCCCAGGTGAGTACCCCGGCCTTGTTCAGCAGCACCTCGACGCCCACCGCCGCGGCGGAATTCGCCGCGATCAGCACCGGCCGGTTCGGCAACCCGAAGATCCGGGTCTCCCTGGGCGGCAACATCTTCGCCGCCGCGATGCCCATGATGGCGAACATGAAGCAGATCTCGATATTCAGCCCGATCAGGATCTGATACGCCGTCGGCCCGCTCGCCGCCCATACCGGCGCACGCTCGGTGACGTGGAAGACCAGCGCATTCCAGATCTCGTTGAACCAGTCCATGCCCCACAGCGCGAGCCCCGCGAACAGCACATTCCAGTTCCGCCGCTCGATCTCGACGGAATAGATGTAGATGACCATCAGCAAGAGCGGAATGACATACCACTTGAACTGATCCGCATCGCGAAGTAACTCCAGCGCAGCCCGTGCGTTATCGGTCACCGGGGCACCTCCTGCTCATGATCGACGAACCCGGCGAGTATGATACAAATCAACATAGAACGTCAATATGTATCGCCGAATGGGCATCGATCCTGAATGAGCGTGTGCGCGAACACGACCGGGGCATGGTCGTCGACCACGCCCCGGCAGCGGACCTCAGCGGGAGCCCAGCGGCACGCCGAAGAGGGTGGCGAACTTCGCGGAGAGCGTCTCGCCGAGGAAGTCGAGCGCGCCCGGAGTGGCCGCCATGGTGCCCGCGTCGGACGTGGTGCAACCGGCGGGGGCGGGAATGCCGTCGAGACGGTCGCGCAGCCACAGCAGCGCCGCCGGTCCGCCCACGACCTCGGCGACGATGTGCTCACTGGCGTGATCGCGGGTGTAGGTGAGGGAGGTCTTCGGGTCGCGGCAGTACGTGTCGACCAGGGTGTCGGTGGCGGCCAGCGGGAGGATCTCGTCCCAGGCGGAATGCCAGACGAACAGGGGCATGTCGGGCACGGACTTGCCCATGCGGGTGTCGTCGAGCATGGCCGCGACCGGCGGATCGTCGAGCGGGTTGCCGTCGGAGCCGATCATGCCGATCATGTTGAGGAACGGCAGCAACGCCGACTGATACTGCACACACAGGGGCGACTTGATCGCGGACAGGCCCTTGCCGACCGGGTCGAGTCGCTGATCGAGGTAGGCCGCGAAGTCGGGGTACTCGCGCGTGAGCCCGAGGACAGCCGCGAAGACGAGACCCGAGGTCGCCTGGTTGTTCGCCATGCTCAGTGCCGCACCGAGATCGGCGCCGACCCCACCCTCGGCCGCACCGACGATGTTCAGTTCGGGTGCGTAGGAGGCCTTCAGTTCGGCGGCGTGACCGGTCGCGATCGAGCCGCCGGAGTATCCGTAGAGCCCGACCGGCGCGGTCGGCCCCACTTCGAGCGGCGCGAACGAGGTCGCCGCGCGAATTCCGTCGAGGGTGATCCGGCCGGCCAGCGGTCCCGCCGCATAGGCCGAGTTCGGGCCCTGGTGATCGGGAACGACGACCGCCCAGCCCTGCGCCAGCGCGGCCTGCGCGAAGAGGAATTCGGCGGGAACGACGATCTGGCCCACCAGTGGTGCGACCGAAAGATGTTGCAGCGCATAGGACGGCGCGCAGTAGCCGGCGGTGGAGTCCTCGGCCAGCTGCACCGACAGCAGCTTGCGCGGCTCGGGTGCCTGCCCACGTGGCTTGATCACGGTGGCGACCGCCGGGATCGCCTCGTCGCGGCTGTTGTTGGAGCGATACGACACCTGCCAGGCGTCCACATCGATCGGCAGCAGACCGAAGTCGGCGATCCGCACCTGGCGAGCCGCGATGATCGCACCCGGCGCCGTGGCCGCCACGATGTCGGCGGGCGGCAGGTAGAAGCCCGGATCCAATTCGGGCGGCAGCGGCACCACCGGTGCGGGCGCCACCGCCGCCGGCTCGGCGGCCAG
This sequence comes from Nocardia sp. NPDC058497, assembly GCF_042720195.1. Classification (NCBI taxonomy): domain Bacteria; kingdom Bacillati; phylum Actinomycetota; class Actinomycetes; order Mycobacteriales; family Nocardiaceae; genus Nocardia; species Nocardia sp. NPDC058497. Next base: position 3,842 of record NZ_JBHXMY010000096.1, read on the forward strand.
CGGGCCGGCCACCACGACCGCGGCGGCCGCGAGCACGCCGGTCGCCAGGGCGAACCATCGCAGAGCGAGGGGAGATCTCATCGTGCACAGTCCTCACGTGAATTGAGACGCCTTCGTCTCAATGACGGATACTATGGCACGGGTGTGGCGTGGATCGCAATCAGTGGCCGGGGCTACGCGGTTGTCAGGGCGTTGAGCAGGGTGGAGAACACCTCGACCAGCTCGTCGACGGGCGGGCGCGGGTCGTCCAGGCTCCACTGGTGCACGGCGCCGTTCACCGCGCCGATGAACGCCGCCATCGCCACCCGCCAGCCACCGGGTGGCGTCCGCACCCCGTCGCGCCCGGCCGCGATCGCCGCGACGACCTCGCCCCACTGGTCCCTGACCTGCGCGCGATGGGCCTCGATCGCGGGGCTCACGCCGACGATCTCCACGAAAGCGACCTTGGCGCACCGGATGTCGTCGGTGATCGCCGTCGTGTACGCCCGCACCGCGGCGTCGATGAGCGTGCGCAGGTCGTCGGTCTCTGCCGCCGCCAGCGCCGCGGTGACGGCCTCCCTGGCCTTGCCCTGCACCGTGTCGTACACCGCGACGAGCAGCTCCTCGCGCCCGGCGAACTGCTCGTAGAACTGCCGCCGCGACAGCCCCGCCGCCGCGCACACATCGGTCAGCGAACTGTTGGCGAACGACTTCTCCGCGAACACGGTCAGCCCCGCCTCGATGAACAGCGCCCGCCGCTCGATCTGCCGTTCGGCGACCGAGGTACCGGTGTAGTTGTGTCGGGTCCGCGCTGTCGTCACGACTCCGACCCTACTTTCACGCCGTCGCCGACGCCCGCACGGTGCTCAGTCCTTGCGCCCGGTGAAGGCCAGCGAGGTGCCCAGCCCGATCATCACCAGCCCGCTGGTGCCGCCGACCGCGGCGAGGCGGCGCGGAGTGCGGGCGATCCAGCTGCGCACGGAGTCGGCCGCGAGTGCCCACAGCGAATCGAACACCATCCCGAACAGGGGGATACAGATGCCGAGCACCAGCATCTGCTGCGAGACCGAGCCCCGGGTGGGGTCGACGAACTGCGGCAGCAGCGCCGCGAGGAAGACGATGGTCTTCGGGTTGGCGAAGCCGACGACGAACCCGTCGCGCAGCACGGCGGTGGTGGAGAAACCCGCCGTGGCGTGCTCGGGCTGGAGTGCCCTGGCCAGGTCGGCGCGGTGCCTGATCGCCTGGACTCCCAGATAGACGAGATAGAGCGCGCCGACCAGTTTGACCGCGGTGAACACCGCCGCCGAGGTGGCGACGAGGGCGCCCAGCCCGATGGCGACGGCTACGACCTGCACGTACACCCCGACCGAATTGCCCACCACCGTCAACAACGCAGCCCGCCTGCCGACCGTGAGCGCCCGGCTGATCGTGAACAGCACACTCGGGCCGGGGACAACGACGAGCAGGAAGGACAGTCCCGCGAAGGACGCGAGATGCGTCATCGACACCATGCCGACCAACGGTATCCACCGGACCACCGGGAGGCAATGGCGCCGTGAAGACACCGGTCGCCCATACACTCGGCGCAGTGGGCGAACAGAAGCAGCGGATGCTGAGCGGGCAGCTGTACATGGACAGCGATCCCGAACTGGTGATCGAACGGCAACGGGCGCAACGGTTGTGCGACGAGTTCAACCGGACCGGACCCGACGAGACCGGCCGCAGATCCGAGTTGCTGGGCGAGCTGCTGGGGAAGGTGGGGGAGGGGTCGTGGATCATGCCGCGATTCCAGTGCGACTACGGCTATCTCATCGAGATCGGCGCCAACAGCTTCCTCAACTACGACGCGATCCTGCTCGACTGCGCGCCGATCGTCATCGGCGACGACTGTTCGATCGGCCCGCGCTGTCAGCTGCTGACCGCGCTGCATCCGATGGACGATCATGAGAAGCGCAGGCAGCGGTGGGAATCCGCGGCGCCGATCCGGATCGGGAACAACGCGTGGTTCGGTGGTGGCGTGATCGTGTGTCCCGGCGTGACCATCGGTGACGATGTGGTGGTCGGGGCGGGCAGTGTCGTCACCCGCGACCTGCCGGACCGGGTGTTCGCCGCGGGCAACCCGGCGCGGGTGATCCGGCACCTGTAGGCCTGATCACTCGCGCGGGGCGCGTCGCCGGGTCGCGTCACACCGACGGCGGCAATACTGTCTTTCCATGGGCGAATCGCGAACCGTGCAGGAGCAGGAAGCGACCCGGCCGCTGCGCGAGGACATCCGGTTCCTCGGCGGCATCCTGGGCGACACCATCCGCGACCACGAGGGTCCCGAGGTCTTCGACCTGATCGAGCGGGTGCGCACCGAGGCGTTCGCGGTGCGCCGCGAGGAGGTCGAGCGCAGCGCGGTCGCCGACATGCTCGACGGCACCCCGACCGAGGTCGCGATCCCGCTGATCCGGGCGTTCAGCTACTTCGTGCTGCTGGCCAATCTCGCCGAGGACATCCAGCGTGACCGGCGCCGCGCCGCCCACGTGTCGGCGGGGGAGCCGCCCCAGGATTCGTCGCTGGCCGCCACCTACGCCAAGCTCGACGCGGCGGCCCTCGACGGTTCGACAGTGGCCGAGGTGCTCACCGACGCCCTCGTCTCGCCGGTGATCACCGCGCATCCGACCGAGACCCGCAGGCGCACGGTCTTCGACGTCCAGGCCAAGATCACCGAGCTGATGCGGCTGCGGCGCAGGCTCGAGCCGGGCGACCCCGGATTCGGCGACTCCGAGCGCCAGATCCGCCGCGAAGTCCTCACCCTGTGGCGTACGGCGCTGATCCGGTTGGCGCGCTTGCGGATTCAGGACGAGATCTCGGTCGGCCTGCGCTACTACGACCTGACCCTCTACGAGGTGATCCCGGCGATCAACGCGCAGGTGCGCGCCGCGCTGCGCTCGCGCTGGCCCGATGCCGAGCTGCTGCCGTGCCCGATCCTGCGCCCCGGCTCGTGGATCGGTGGCGACCGCGACGGAAACCCGTATGTGACAGCGGAAGTCGTGCACACCGCCGCCGAGCAGGCGTCCGCCTATGCCTTCGGCCGGTATCTGGACGAGCTGGTCGACCTGGAGAAGTCGCTGTCCCAGTCCGCCCGGCTCGTGCCGGTGACGCCCGCGGTCGCCGCGCTCGCCGAGGCGGGCTATCCCGATGCCGCCGTGTTCGCCGACGAGCCGTATCGCCGTGCGCTGCACGCGATCCGGGCCCGCCTCAGCGCCACCGCGGAACTGGCGCTCGGCGAACTGCCGGAGAGCGGCCTGGACACCACGGCCGCGCCGTATGCCACCCCGCAGGCGGTGCTCGACGACCTCGACGCCGTCGACGCCTCGATGCGCGCCAGCGGTGACGCGCTGCTGGCCGACGACGGCCTCGCCGCGCTGCGCCACGCCATCGAGACCTTCGGGTTCCACCTGCAGAGCCTGGACCTGCGCCAGAACTCCGAGGTGCACGAGCAGGTCGTCACCGAACTGCTGGCCTGGTCGGGCGCGCACACCGACTATCCGAGCCTGTCCGAGGCCGACCGCGTCGACCTGCTCGCGAACGAACTGCGCACCCGCAGACCACTTCTCGGCCCGTACGCGCAGCTGAGCGAACTCGCCACCAAGGAGCTCGGGGTGCTGCGGGCAGCCAAGGAGGTGATCGACACCTTCGGCGCCGCCGCCATCCCGAACTACGTCATCAGCATGTGCACCTCGGTCAGCGACATGCTCGAGGCGGCGCTGCTGCTCAAGGAAGCGGGCATCCTCGATCCGGGCACCGCCGAGGGCACGCCGAGCAGCCCCGTCGGCATCGTCCCGCTGTTCGAGACCATCGAGGACCTGGGCGCCGGCGCCGCCACGCTGTCGGAGGTGCTGGAGGTTCCGGTGTATCGCGAGCTCGTCGCGGCGGCGGGCATGCGGCAGGAGGTGATGCTCGGCTACTCCGATTCGAACAAGGACGGCGGGTATCTCGCCGCGAACTGGGCGCTGTACCGGGCGGAACTGGACCTGGTCGAGGTGGCCCGGAAGTCGGGAATCCGGTTGCGGCTGTTCCACGGTCGCGGCGGCACCGTCGGTCGCGGTGGCGGCCGCAGCTACGACGCCATTCTGGCCCAGCCCGCCGGCGCGGTGCGCGGTTCGCTGCGGCTCACCGAACAGGGCGAGGTGATCGCCGCGAAATACTCCGAACAGGGTGCGGCACACCGCAATCTGGAGTCGCTGTTAGCGGGCCCGCTCGAATCGACCCTGCGGGACGTGGTAGGCCACGGCGCCGACGCCCCACCCGCCGACCATCGTCTCGACCCCCAGGCCGCCCGCGCCCGCGCCGCCTACGCGCGACTCGTGCACGACACCCCGGGCTTCGTCGAGTACTTCCGCCAGTCCACCCCGGTCGCCGAGGTCGGCGACCTCAATATCGGCAGCCGTCCGGCCTCGCGCAAACCCACCAATTCGGTCGCGGACCTGCGCGCCATCCCGTGGGTGATGGCCTGGAGCCAGGCGCGCGTCATGCTGCCCGGCTGGTACGGCACCGGCACCGCGCTCGAGGAATGGGTGGGCGAGGACCCGCAGCGTCTGGCCCGGCTCACCGAGCTCTATCAGCGGTGGCCGTTCTTCCGCACGGTGCTGTCGAACCTGGCGCAGGTGATGGCCAAGAGCGATCTCGACATCGCCGCGCGCTATGCCGACCTGGTCGAGGACGCGACATTGCGCGCGCAGATCTTCGGGATGATCCGCGACGAACACGCCCGCACCATCCGCATGTATGTGGCGGTCACCGGTCACGACGAGTTGCTCAGTGACAACCCGTCATTGGCGGAATCGATCCATAATCGTTTCCCCTACCTGGAGCCGCTCAACCAACTCCAGGTGGACTTGCTGCGTCGGTTGCGCGGCGGTGACGATTCCGAACTCGTGAAGCGGGGCATCCTGCTCACCATGAACGGCCTGGCCACCGCCCTGCGCAACTCGGGTTAGCCGCTAGATACAGACGCTGACGCTGATCTGCCCGACCGGGATGCCGACGCAGACCGTCACCGAACCGACGACCGGCTGCGCGGTGGCCGCCGAGGCGGGGCCTGCGCCGATGGCGGTGACGGAGAGGGCGAGAGCGGCGATGGCGAGCGGACGGGCGGTTGTGGCGAACATGCGGTGCTCCTCGGTAGAACGGTGAAACTGCTCCGGTAGTGCGCGATGTCGACAGACATCACCGGAATCGCCGTTCAGTCCGTGACGACGGCGATCGCGTCGATCTCCACCAGCATCTCTTCGCGGGGCAGGCCGGTGAAAACGGTCGTGCGCGACGGCAGGACGCCGGAGGTCGTGTGCTTGACGACGAATTCACCATACGCTTCGTTCATCACCGCGAAATCGTCTCTTTGAGTGAGGTAGACGCGCAGCATCACCACATCGTCGAAGGTGGCGCCCGCGGCCTCCACGATCGCCAGCACGTTCATCAGGGTGCGGGTGGTCTGCGCGGCGGACATCGCCGGGGTGCGGGTACTCATTGGTCGCGGGGTCGACTGGACCCTGGCCGGAGACCTGGACGAACGGTCCCTTGCGCACGCCCTGTGAGAACGTATGCGCCGGTGCGGGAGCGTCGGCGGTGCGCACGGCGATCTTGTCGGACGTAGGGTTCAGCCTTTCCTCGCGGTGACGTCCCGGCGGGGGTCCCAGCCGAGTTCGGTGGAGATGGCGTCGGCGGTCGCCCTGACCTGCGGCAACAGTGCCAGCACCTGATCGTGGTCGAGCAGCACATCGGGGACCGAGACCGACACGGCGGCGACCACGGCGCCGATCCCGTCGCGGACGGGCACGCCGATGCAGTTGACGAAGCTCTCGTGTTCCTCGTGATCCTCGGCGAATCCCTGTGCCGCGACCAGTTCCAGCTCCGCGAGGTACTGCTCAGGCGTGCGCAGTGTGCGGGTGGTGAACGGGTGGTAGTCCAATCGTGCGGCGACGGCCCGCCATTCGGTGCGGGGCAGTGCGGCAACCAGTACCTTGCCGACGGCGGTGCAGTGCAGCGGGGCGGGACGGCCGATCCGCGAGTACATCCGCACCGCCTGTTCGGCGTCGACCTTGTCGATGTAGACCGCGTCACCGGATTCGTAGGCGGCCAGGTGCACCGTCTGCCCGGTGGCGGCGCCGAGCGCGCTCAGATGCGGCCGGGCGACGGTGCGGACATCGCGGTTCTCCAGTGCACGACTGGCCAATTCGAACATGCGGGTGCCCAGGGAATACCGGTGCGCGCTGTCGTGCACGACGATCCGTTCGGCCTGCATCGTCTGTAGCAGTCGCAGCACCGTCGACTTGTGCACCCCGAGCCGTGCGGCGAGCTCGTCGAGTGACTGCGAATCCTCGCCGAGGGCAATGAGAATGGACAGGGCCCGCGACACGCTTTGACTCATCGGCCGATCGTCCCATCCAGCGAGTCCGGGTAGCGCAGCCCGGCCCAATCGGTCTCCGGCGCCAGTGCGGGCACGTCGACGAAGGTATCGCCGTCGAACCCGGTCACGGTGTGCTTGTCGTTCTTGACGATCAACTGGGCTGGCTCGGGGAACAGTGCGCGCAAGGCGGCCGGGTCGCCGGTGCCGAAGATCTCCTCGGCTTCGTCGGCGCCGTGCAGCACCACATCCGCGCCACGGACATGGGCGGCGAGTTCGTCGGCGGCCTCGTTCACGCGCGAACCCCACAGTGCCGGAAGGTAATTCAGGTCGAAGCTGACCAGTCGTCCGCGCCCGGTGACCGCCCTGGGCGTCGCCGCTGTCGCCTGAGTCACCCTTTTCGCCCTTTCGTGCTTGCGGTCACTGTCTCTGAGATGCACAATAACGAGCAGAAACATTCAGTGCAACCAGCGTTGCACATTATGCAATGCGAATCGGATATGGCCGACCGGCCCGGGTGACCTCCGCGGCGATCGACGGAAAGGGAAGCTGTGACGATCGACAACGCCGTCGTGGACGCGCTCGCCGACGAGGTGCTCGGACCGCAGGACAAGAGCGTGCCGCCCGCGGCGTGGGGGCACACCGCGCGCGACTACCTCGCGACCGCGCCGGAACTCGCCCCGTGGCAGACACCGCTGCTCACCCTCGATCGCGGGCTGCTCGATGCCAATCTCGCGCTGATGGCGCGGTGGACCGCCGCGGCGGGTGTCGCGCTGGCCCCGCACGGCAAGACCACGATGGCGCCGCAGCTGTGGCGCGAACAGCTCGCGGCAGGCTCGTGGGCGATCACACTGGCCAGCGGCTGGCAGGCGCAGGTAGCCCGATCGTTCGGTGTCGGCCGGATCCTGCTCGCCAACGTCCTCGTCGATCCGGCCGGATTGGCCTGGGTCGCCGCGGAATCGGCGCGCGACACCGCGTTCGAGTTCTACTGCTGGGCCGACAGCGTCGCCACCGTCGAGCTGATGGACAAGATCCTGCGCGACACCCCGCCCTGCCCGCCGGTGCGGGTGCTGGTCGAACTGGGTGGCCCGCGCGGTCGCACCGGGGCGCGCTCCCGCACCGAAGCACGGGCGGTCGTGGCGGCCATCCGGGACAGTGAGCGGCTGGCCCTGGCCGGTGTCGCCGGCTACGAAGGCGCGCTGGCCCACGATCGCAGCACCGCCGGTGTGGCGGCCGTGCGCGGCTACCTCGGCGAACTCGCCGCCCTGCACACCGAACTCGCCGCGTCCGGCGCCTACCCGGGCCGGGCGATCGTCACCGCGGGCGGCAGCGCCTACCCCGAACTCGTCGTCGACGAGCTGGCACGCCTGGCCGACGACACCACCACGGTCGTGCTGCGCAGCGGCGCCTACCTCGTCCACGACGACGGCTTCTACGCGGGCATATCCCCGCTGACCGCGCCCGCCGTCGAGCCCGGCCTGCGCGCCGCGATGCACGGCTGGGCCCGGGTGGTCTCCCGGCCCGAACCGGAACTGGCTCTGCTCGACGGCGGCAAGCGCGACTTCCCCTTCGACGAGGGCCTGCCGGTGCCGCAGCTGGTGGCCGGCGGCGGTGCGCTGCCGGCTACCGCGCAGGTGACCGCACTCAACGATCAGCACACCTTCCTGCGGCTGCCCGGCGCCGCTGCCACCGATCTCCCGGTCGGCAGCATCGTGCGGCTCGGGTTGTCGCATCCGTGCACGGCATTCGACAAGTGGCGGCGCATTCCGGTGATCGACAGCGCCGGGGCGGACCGTCCGCGCGTGGTCGACTTGATCCGCACCTACTTCTGACGGATGACCATGACGGACTCGCTGTTTCGTGACATCGATATCGTCGACGGCACCGGCGCGCCGCGCCGTCGCGGCGACGTACTGATCCGCGCCGGACGCATCGCCGAGACGGGACCGGTGGGATCGATCCAGCACGTGCTGGTCAACGGCGAATTCGCGCTGGAGAACGGCACCGCGACCGGTGTGCGCGCCGGACGCGCCCCGCGTATGGACGCCACGCGAGAGGAGACCCGATGAACCCATTGCTCAGCTCGTCGTCCGAGGCCATGGAGGTGATTCGCGCCGACCGTGCGCTCACCGTGGTCCGCGCGCCTGCCATCCCCGACCCGGTCGCGCTCGCCGAAGCCCTGGCCGGGTCCGGCATTCGTGCCGTCGAGCTCACCTTCACCACCCTCGGCGTGCTCGACGCGATCGGCAAGGCCTCGGCGGTGAGCGCCGCCGTGATCGGCGTCGGCACCGTGACCACCCGCGACCAGGCCGAAGCGGCGATCGAGGTGGGCGCCAAGTTCCTGGTGACGCCCGCGCTGCGGCCCGAGGTCGCCGAAGTGGCTGTCGCCCACCAGATCCCGGTCATCATGGGCGCGTTCACCCCCTCGGAGGTGCTGGCCGCGGTCGAGATGGGCGCGGCGGCGGTGAACATCTTCCCCGCCCGCGCGCTCGGCCCGGCCTATCTCGAGGATCTGCTCGGCCCGTTCCCGCACGTTTTCCTCATCCCCTCCGGCGGAGTCAACGCCCACAACGCCCGCGAATTCCTGCAGGCGGGGGCAATCGCGGTCACCGCTGGGACCGAGGTGGTCGCCCCACTGGACGTCGCGAGTTCGCGCTGGTCCCACATCGGCGCCAAAGCCGCACGCTTCGTCCATTCGCTTGATTGAGAGGTATCCCGTTCTCCCTGCTCGGCATCCGGCGCGGCTCGACGGTGCAGGAACTGAGCACCATCACCGCCGAATCGCTCGAGCCGGTCGGCATGGTGCTGCTGGTGGACGGTGCTCGAAACCATCTTGTCGGTGGTGAGTTTCGCGGTGGCGGCGGTGTTGTTCGCCGTCGTCAGCTGAGGTCGGCGGTCAGCGCGCCGACCAGTCGTTCGAGTGCGGCGCGGGGATCGGTCTCGGTTCCCGCGCCGCCGAGCCGGTGGGCCACGACGCCGTCGAGATAGTCGACCAGGATCGTCGTGTCCCCGGCGGCGATGCCGACCTGGGCCGCCATCTCGATCGCCCAGTCCCGCAGCCGATGATGTCCGCGTTGCAGTGATTCGTGCAGCGCGGGCATTGTCTGTGCCTCGCTGAACAGCGCGAATCGTGCCAGGGTGCGCGCACGATCGGGGCCGGTGGCATGCAGGATGAACCGGGCCAGGCCCTCGACGAGATGCTCGACGGTGGCTGGGCCGAGCAGGCGGTTCAGTGCCTCCCAGTCGGCGCGGTCGCGCTCCTCGAGCCGTTCGGTGATGCCGATCAGGAGGGCCTCGCGGGTGCGGAAGTAGTTCGAAGTCGACCCGATGGGCACGGCGGCGGCCTCGTCCACCGCGCGGTGGGTCAGCGCGCGCGGCCCGCGGGTGCCCAGCAGGTCGATCGCGGCATCGAGGATCTGTTCACGTCTGGCCATCCGGGCCATACTACATCCGTAGTGAGGCGCACTACATCAGTAGTGAAGTCCACTACAGCAGTAGTACGGTGGGCCGGTACCTGCAACGAGGGGAGAGTGCGATGTCCACAGCAATCGTCGTCGGCGGCGGAATCGGGGGATTGGCTACCGCGCTGGCGTTGACGCGGCGCGGTTGGGCGGTCGAGGTGCTCGAGCGTGCCCCCGAGGTCGCCGAGGTCGGCTCGGGAATCTCGTTGTGGACCAATGCCTTGCGGGCGCTCGATGCGCTCGGTGCCGGTGCCGCCGTGCGCGAGCAGGCGATCGAGGACGTCTCGGCCGGGATCCGGACCGCGCGGGGCCGGTGGCTCTCGCGCACCGATGCGGCGACGATGCGTGCGCGATTCGGTGCTCCCGTGGTGATCCACCGCGCGGCCTTGCTCGACATCCTGCGCGCGGCGATCCCCGATGGTGTTGTGCGAACCGGTATCTCGGTGTCGGAAGCGGAAGCCGACGGTTCGGTGATCCATTCCGCCGGTGCGTCGACCGCGGATCTGGTCGTCGGCGCGGACGGGATCCGCAGTGTGGTCCGCCGCGCGGTCTGCGGCGATGTGCCCGCTCGCTACGCCGGCTACACCGCGTGGCGTGCGGTGGTCGACATCGACGAACCGCTGACCGAGTTCGGTGAGACATGGGGTCGCGGAGCACGTTTCGGGATGGCCCCGCTCGCCGACGGGCGGGTCTACTGTTTCGCCGTCTACAACGCGCCCGAGAACGTTCCGGGCTCGTTCGCGGAGGTCCGTGCTCGCTCTGCC
>NZ_JBHXMY010000097.1:0-14273 GCF_042720195.1 Nocardia sp. NPDC058497
GGTCGGACGAGGTGCCCCAGGACTGGGCGTCGGTCCGGACGATGCTGCTCTCGGTGCTGCGGCCGGTGACGCTCGGCCAGGACGGGCCACGGCCGCTGCATCGGGCGGCGTTCCCGTTCATCGATGAGGTGATCGTCGTCGATCTGCCGCGGACTCGGTCGTTCGTCTCGGTCGACCAGGCCGCGACATGGGGTGTCACCACCGAGCAGGTGTTCGCCGAAGCGCGGAACAATCTGGCGGCACTGTCGAAGCCCGGCTCGCCCGACGAATTGCAGATCCTGCGGTTCGTCGACGACGGGGATTCCTACTTCGCCTCGTGGCTGTTGGTGCCCGGCTGGCTCGCCGGATACGCGGGCGGACAATTCCGCCCGGTCGCCTTCATCGCCGAAAACGATTCGCTGCTGGTCGTTCCCGACGATCCGGAACTGCTGGTCGGGGTGTTCGAGATGGTGGAGCAGCAGTACCGCGACGCCGCCCGCCCGGTCTCACCGCAGGGCTACACCGTGAACGAGGACGGCGCCGTCGTCCCGTTCGACGAGGCGGGCGAGCACCCGTCGATGCCACTGGCGCTACGGGCCCGCGCCGGCCTGGCCGCGACCGAGTACAGCATCCAGACCGACTACCTCAACAACACCTTCGAAGAATTCCTGGAGCTGCCCGACCTCGACATCGACCCCGCCTACGCGGCCACCGTCAACTACGAGGAGTCCACCGACGGCGCCTTCACCTCGGTCGTCTGGGGCGAGGGCGTCGAATACCTGCTCCCCGAAACCGATGTCGTCCGCTTCCTGCGCCGCGACGACAACGACGAGGTCGAACTCCTCTGCACCGTCCCCTTCCCCACCGTCGTGGAAATCCTCGGCCTCACCCCCCTCCCCACCCTCGAACCCACCCGCTTCGAAGCCCGGAACTGGCCCGACCCCACCACCCTCGCCCGCCTCGTCGCCGCCGACATCGAACAGTAGCGCTCACTCCAGAGGTGGTGCGGTGGACCAGGTTTCGCCTGCGATGACGAGGTGGTCGAGGTAGCGCAGGCCTACGGTGGTGGCGGCTCGGGTGAGCAGGGTGCTGGCGCGGCGATCGTCGGGGCTTGGGGTCGGGTCGCCGGAGGGGTGGTTGTGGACGACGGCGAAGGCTCGGCCGTCGTGGCGCAGGACGGTGTTGAGGATTTCGCGGACGGGGACCGCCACGTGGTCGATGGCGCCTTCGGCGACGAAAGCGCGGTGGCGCAGGCGGTTCTGGGTGTCGCAGATGAGGACGAGCAGGCGTTCGACTCTGGCGCCGGCGAACAGGGGTACCGCGACGCGGGCGATGTCGTCGGGGGTGGTCAGTCGCGGTACCGATTCGGTGGTGCGGGAGCGGTTGCCGAGGTGGAACGCAGCGATCACCGTTGCCGCTTTGGCGGGACCGATACCAGCTCTGCGGGCCAGTTCCTCCGGTCGCGCTGCGGCCAGTTCGGCCAATCCGCCGTATTCGCAGAGCAATTGGGCCGCCATCTCCAGTACGGAAAGTCCCCGCGTGCCCTGTCCGAGCAACAGCGCCAGCAACTCACCGTCGCTGAGCGCGTGCGGGCCCAGTAGCAGCAGCCGCTCGCGCGGACGCTGGGTGACGGGCAGATTCGCGATCGGTACCGACATCGTTCCTCCTGCGGATCGGCGACGAGGACGATGTTCCCAGCAGGTACCGACAGATTCGCGGCGCAGCTATCCTTCGGCCACCGGTTCGGCGCCGACGACCGCGTCGGCTGGTGGTGCGCTGAAGATCGAATCGGCCATGAGCCGCTCCAGATTGCGAAGCTGGCGCTCGTGCACGACGATGCGCCGTAGCGCCTCGTTGACGGTCGCGTTGCTGTCGGCTGTGCCCATGATGTCGGCTGCCGCGGCCAGCAGGTGCTGATCGAGATCTATCCGCAGGGATCGCAATCGTCCTCCTTCGTCCGATCGCAATCTTGCGTTATTGGTCCCGCGCGCGTCCGCCGATTCACCGCGTCGTTACCGAATAACCGCGTTCGCAAGTACGCACAGCAACCGCGCGGAGCCGCGTCGATCACCGGTCAGCAAGCGCACAGAAAACGCTGATGATCGCCGGAATCAGCGGTAGAGCACGATCCGAACTGTGCAGTTTGCACAGTTGTGCGCGTCGTTGTTGTCGCCATGACGGCGCGGTGCTTGCCTGGAGGCATGTTCTCCGAGGCACAGCTGTACTCGCCGGTGACGCGCGAGCGCGATGGCGATGTCACCGTGCACCTGAGCGCCGATCACCCCGGCGTCAACGACGAGGTCTACCGCGCGCGGCGCAACGCCATCGCGGCCATGGCGCTGGATTACCCGAAGGGCGGGCCGATTCCGCACGTCGACTACACCGACGAGGAACAGCAGGTCTGGCGGATCGCCTCGGCGGAGCTGGCCCGCAAGCACGAGATCTACGCATGCGGCGAAGTGCGCGAGGCCGCGGCGAAGCTGGCCCTGCCGCGTGATCACATCCCGCAGCTCGACGAGGTCTCCAGCCTGCTCGGGCCGCTCACCGGCTTCAGCTACGTGCCTGCCGCGGGCCTGGTTCCGCTGCGCGATTTCTTCGGCTCCTTCGCCGAGCGCACCTTCCACTCGACTCAGTACATCCGCCACCACTCGGCGCCGCTGTACACCCCGGAACCCGACGCGATCCACGAGATCATCGGCCACGCCAACCAGATCGCGAGCCCGCGCTTCGCCGCGCTGTACGAGACGGTCGGCGCCGCGGTCGGCCGCTTGCAGACCCAGACCGCGCTCAAATTCCTGGCCGACGTGTTCTGGTTCTCGCTCGAGTTCGGCGTTGTCCGCGAGGGTGCCGAGATCCGCTGTTACGGCGCCGGATTGCTGTCGTCCTACGGCGAGATCGACGAGTTCCGCCACGCCCGGCTACGTCCGCTCGACGTCGCCGAAATGGGCACCATCGACTACGACATCACCCACTACCAGCCGGTGTTGTTCTGCGCGGAGTCGGTGGATCAGATCGTCGGCGTGCTCGGCGAATTCTTCGCGACCATGGACGACGAGACACCAGCCAGGCTCGGACATCGCCCGCCTTCGGTGGCATAGCGCCATTCGAAAACGTTGTTACAGAACACAGTTCGGTATTCTTCGGTTCTCATCTACTGAGATCTGGCAGGCGCGACGGACTGATCGGCTGTTACTTTCGACCGGTTCTTCGAGCTTTTTGAAAGGGTCGGGTAGACCGAAAATGACTGTGGATGTGACGGATACGCAAGCCGATCAGAACCCCGAGCCGGAAGCCCCGCTGTGGCTGCAGGGCCGCGAAGCGGTGATCGCCGCCGCGGCGCCGGAGGAATGGCGCGGCAACGTCCCCGACTACGCACTGAGCCACGAGGTGATCCCCCGCGAGCGCAGCACCGAGCACGCGCCCGGCTCGCTCGAGGCGATCGTCGAGGACCTGGTGAAGGTCTTCGAGATGGAGGTCTCGCACAAGGGCGATCCGGCCACCTGGCTGTCGGTGGTCGCCGAGCAGTATCGCGGCCGGGTCAACGGCGGCGAGTGGCAGGACGCCGAGGAGTTCGCGCGGATCGGCAGCTACAACATCCTGATCGGCGACAACCCGTTCTACGAGGCGGCGAACGAGACCTTCGAGTCCTCGCACAAGGTCTTCCACACCGCGTTCCCCGGCGGCTTCTTCTGGGAGGTCATCGAGGTGCTGTCCGGCCCGCCGACCGTGAGCTTCCGCTGGCGGCAGTGGGGAAAGTACGCGGGGGTGTGTATAAGAGACAGGGCCACCAGCCCACCGGCGAGCAGATCGAGATGTTCGGCGTGACCATCGCCCGCGTCAGCGAGGACCTGCGCATCCTCGAGCTGGAGCACTTCTACGACAACAACAAGCTGCTCGGCCCGCTGGCCCACGGCTGCCCGGTGCAGCACGGCAAGGCCGAATAGTCAGACCTGATCGCTGCCGTTCGGTGCCCCGCCAGGACCGAACGGCAGCGCGTCCTGATCGTCGGCGGTGGCCGCGCCGTCGCCCCAGGGGCTCGCTACGCTCTGAAGCGATGAAGATCCGCGAACTCGGCGTGCGCGCCGCCTGTACCCTCGGCGCCGCCGCGATCACCGCGGTCATGGCCTGTGCTCCCACCGCCACCGCCGTGCCGCCGACCGACGCACTGCCGAACAGCGGCTCGGGCACGACGACCACACCCCCGTTCACCACCCCGAACACCGACAGCTGCCCGCAGAAGACGCAGCCGCCGCCCCCGGTCGACACCTCCGAGGTGCCCGCGCCGGGCGAGCCGACGCCGAGCGCGCTGCCGGTGCCATCGCCCGCGATCGGCGGTGACCGGATGAACGAGTGCGGTGTCGTCCTGCCCAAGGGCACGCCCCCGGCGCCCGCCGACATCTCGGCCACCTCGTGGATGGTGTCGGACCTCGACACCGGCCGGGTACTCGCCGCCAAGGACCCGCACGGCCGCTACCGGCCGGCCAGCACCATCAAGGTCGCGCTCGCCATCGTCGCGCTGCGCACCCTCGATCTGGACACGGTCGTCATCGGCACGCAGGCCGACGCCGATGTCGACGGCACCAGGGTCGGCATCGGGCCCGGGGGCCGCTACACCAACCGCCAGCTCATGCAGGCGCTGATCATGTGCTCGGGCAACGACGCCGCCCATGCCATCGCCGCCCAGCTCGGCGGCGACAAGGCCGCCGTGGCCAAGATGAACGACGTGGCGAAGTCGTTGCGCGCCTTGGACACTCGCGCGGCGACCCCGTCCGGCCTGGACGGCCCCGGCATGAGCACCTCGGCCTACGACCTGTCGGTGCTGTTCCGCGAGGCGATGAACATCCCGCTGTTCGCCGAGCTCATCCACACCGAGCAGGTCGACTTCCCCGGCTACCCGGCCAACCCGGCGATCCCCGACGACTCCGACCACCCCGGCTTCCCGATCGCCAACGACAACCAGCTGCTCTACAACTACGAGGGCGCGATCGGCGGCAAGACCGGTTTCACCGACGACGCCCGGCAGACCTTCGTCGCCGCCGCCGAACGCGACGGGCACCGGCTGGTCGTCACCCTGCTCAAGGCCGATGTGCGCCCGATCCGGCCGTGGGAACAGGCCGCCCGCCTGCTCGATTACGGCTTCGCGCTCGACGCCGACGACCGGATCGGCAAGCTGCCCGAAGCAGGCAGCGAGGCAGTGCAACCCACCGTGCCGCTGGCCTCACCCCCGCCGCGCGCCGACGGCTCGCAGGCCCATCCCGACCGGCAGCCGCATCAGGCCGCGCGCGTGGCCACCCTGATCGGCGCGCCGCTGTTCGTCATGGTGGTGCTGCTCTGGATCCGCCGGGCGTATCGGCACAGGCGCTGACTCAGCGGCGCTTGCCGAACACCATCAGCGCCAGCGCGGCGATCGCGCCCGCACCGAAGTAGGCCGCGCCCGCCCCGGTCGAGATACCCTGCTCCACCACGCGCGGCCGGATGACCACCGCGTTCGGTGGCGCGATATCGGCGCTGCGCTCGTTGTCGGCCGAGGTCGCCGCCCACGCGGTGGCGAACAGCAGAATCCGATAGGTGATGTAGCTGAACACCATCAGGCCGATGATCGAGCCGAATGTCGCGCCCGCCGGACTGCGCAGCACCATCTGCAGGTAGAACGCGGCGAGAAGCTTGAACACCTCGAACGCGATGGCCGCCAGCGCCGCCGCCCGCGCGGCACTGCGCAGCGAGACCGGCTCGCGCGGCAGCCGCGCGATCATCCAGGCGAACACCGCCCACGAGGCGAGCAGGCCGAGCGCGATCGACACCACCGTCAGTACCACCGACACACCCGGCAGATGATCGGCATTGATCGCCGCGAGCAGTTGCTCACCGAGCCCGCTCGAGGCGATCGCGGACAGCCCGAGCGAGACCACGAACGCCAGGCCGAGGCCGACGAGCGCGCCGAGATCCGACAGTTTGCTTCGCCACCAAGGACTTTCGGGGCTCTGCACCCCCCACTGCTCGGTGAGCGCCGCGCGCAGGTTCGAGATCCAGCCGAGCCCGGTGTAGAGACCGACGACCAGACCGAGCAGGCCGACGGTGCCGCGCGAGCGGATCGCCTGGTCGATGAGGTCGTTGATCTGGGTGCCGAAGGAACCTGGGATGTTCTCCTTGACGCTGTCCTGGAGCTGGGTCAGCAGGTCGGGCTGTCCGGCCAGGATGAACCCCGCCACCGAGAAGGCCACCATCAGCAGCGGAAACAGTGACAGCACAGTGAAATAGGTGATGCCCGCGGCGTAGTAGTCGCCGCGTTGACGCTGGAATCGCCCGCCCGCCCTGACCAGATGATCCAGCCAGGGCCTGCGCCCGATCTGCTTCTCGACCGCGGCCGAGATATTGTCGACGACCTGCATGGCACGCGCCCCTTCAGCCAAAACCTCAGGCGCGCATCGGGTCAGCGAGCCAGGAAGCCCACCCGGTCGTACACCTGAGCCAGTGTGTTGCCTGCGATCTCACGCGCCCGCTCGGCACCCGCGGCGAGGATCCGATCCAGTTCGGCCTGATCGGACAGGTACTCCTGCACCTTCTTCTGGACGGGGGTGACGAATTCGACCAGCGCGTCGGCCACGTCGGCCTTGAGATCACCGTAGCCCTTGCCCTCGAAATTCTCCTCCAGTGTCACGATCGGAGTTTCGGTGAGCGAGCTCAGGATGACGAGCAGGTTGCTCACGCCCGCCTTGTTCTCCGGGTCGTAGCGGATCTCGCGCTCGGTGTCGGTGACCGCCGACTTGACCCGCTTCGCGGTGATCTTCGGGTCGTCGAGCAGGTTGATCAGGCCGGCGTCGGTGGAGGCCGACTTGCTCATCTTCGCGGTCGGATCCTGCAGGTCGAAGATCTTCGCGGTGCCCTTGACGATGTGCGGCTCGGGCACGACGAAGGTCTTCTTGAAGCGGGTGTTGAAGCGCTGGGCCAGGTTTCGGGTCAGCTCCAGATGCTGGCGCTGATCCTCGCCGACCGGCACCTGGTGCGGGCGGTAGAGCAGGATGTCGGCGGCCATCAGCACCGGGTAGGTGAACAGGCCGACGGTCGCGTTCTCCGCGCCCTGCTTGACCGACTTGTCCTTGAACTGGGTCATCCGGCTGGCCTCACCGAAACCGGTGATGCAGCTCAGGACCCAGGTCAGCTCGGCGTGCTCGGGCACCTGGCTCTGCACGAACAGGGTGGACTTGGCCGGGTCGACACCGAGCGCGAGCAGCTGCGCGACGGCGCCCTTGGTGCGGGCCCGCAGCGCCTTGGGGTCCTGACTGACGGTGATCGCGTGCATGTCCGGGATGAAGTACAGCGCGTCGTACTCGTCCTGCATGGTCACCCAGTACTGCAGCGCACCCAGGTAGTTGCCGAGGTGGAAGGAGTCGCTGGTGGGCTGGATGCCCGACAGCACCCGCTGCTTGCGTTCGGCCGTCGCGGCCGGGGCAGGACTGGACATGCCCCTGATCTTTCCATGGACCTCAAGCGGAATTTCGCTGCACCCAATTGCGTGGATCGACGCCGGGCATGCTCGGCTTGCCCGCCTTGACCATTCGCTGTTCGCGGCGGGCCAGCAGCTGGTACGAGGGTGTGCTCGGCCCGGCGAGCGCACCGGCCAGTACCCGGGGCGCCAGCGGCGGGGCGACGTGCGCGGTGCGCAGGCTGCGGCACAGCGTGCTGTAGGCGAGCTGATCGGCGATCCCCCACTCGATGCCGTACATCCGCCGGATCCGGTCCGGGAGACTGCCCTGCACCAGCAGATACAGCGCAGTACCGACCTGCTCGGCGGGCGGGCGCAGCCGGTAGGCCTTGCGGTGGCCCGCCAGGTAGGAACCGACCAGGTTGGCCTCGTCGGTGAGGAACAGTTCCGCGGAGTTCAGGTAGCCGTCGAAGTAGCGGCGGAAGGCCGGGTAGTCGGCGGGCGCCGCGTCGCGCGGCATGCCGAACAGCTCGCCCAAGCGGACGTAGTCCTGGTAGAGGTCCTCGCGTTCGGTCGCGGTGAGCTCGCGCACCAGCCGGTCGTACATCGCCTCGGCCGAGTCGAAGGTGAAGGCCATGGTCATGAACATCAGGTGCGGATCGTGGGCCGCGTAGGCGGTGCCCGCCGGATGGTGTGCGCCCGCGTCCTCGGGCAGGGTGCCCACGACCTTGTCGTGCTTGCGCCGGGTGAAGGCCAGGGCGCGGTCGGCTTCGGCCTTGCTGCCGAGGAAGACCGCCTCGAACAGGGCGCCGGTGACGGCCAGCCGGGTGTAGGGCGTCGCGCGATGCGCGGTGTGCTCGCTGGTGCCGACGAACAGCAGCGGATGGACCGCGCCGATCACCAGGGCACGCACGCCGTAGGTCAGGCCAACCGCCCGCTTGCTCATCACCCGTCGGATCATCGAATCGTCGGCGAAATATCCGGGTTCGCCCTGCCGTGCGGCCATGCTGCGCCTCCTCGTCGAGTGCATCTGGCAATAGAATCCACCAGATTCGGTAATCTGGCAAGAGTCTCTACCAGAAATTCACCGGCGGAGGGCGGCACGCAGAATGGATGCTGTGACAGCACAACGGACATACGGTGGCGTCTCGGCGCAACAGCGACGGGCCCAGCGCCGTACCGCCCTGCTGGACGCGGCGCTCGATATCGTCGCCGAAGAGGGGCAGGCCAAGCTCACCGTCGCCGGGCTGTGCGCCCGCGCCGGTCTCAACGAGCGCTACTACTACGAGAATTTCGAGCATCGCGAAAGCGTGCTGGAGGCCCTGCTCGACCGCATCGCCGAGGAACTGACCGGCGCGATCGTGGCGGCGTTGACCACCGCGCCCCCCGACAGCCGGTCCCAGTCGCATGCCGCGATCGACGCGGGCATCTCGGTGCTCACCGACGATCCGCGCAAGGCACAGGCGGCGCTGATCGCGGGCATGGCGACCCCGGAGTTGCGGGCGCGCACCGCCCGCACGGTGCGGGCCTTCGCCCGGCTGGTCGCCGCGGAAGGCACCGGTTTCTATGGGGTCGAGGTCCCGCAGAACCTGGTCGACTTCCGCGCGATCTATCTCATCGGCGGACTGACCCAGACCCTGACGACCTGGCTGGCCGGCGACCTCGACCTCACCCGCGAGGAACTGATCGACCAGGTCACCGAGGTATTCGTGCTCCTCGGCGACGACCTCGCGGGCCGCTACCGCTGACCGACAGCCGGCACCGCGGGCCGACCAGCGCGACCTGCTAGGGCTGGGCCGGGAGCGGGTGGCAGCGGAAACTACGCCCGCGTGGTCACCGATTACGGCGCACAGTGACCGGGCGGCATGCCCTCGCACTTCGAGGAGGAACCTGCGCCGATCTCGATGATGTCACGCAGGACTCCGTCCAGGATCTCGCTGGACCCGGCAGACGGTTCCGCGATCAGCCGCACGTTCGTCTGCTGGTCGTAGGTCGCCGGACCAGCGTGAGCCGCCGCCATGCCGGTGGCCGCGGCCATGATCGCAGTGAGAACGCTCGCGCTCACCAGTACTCGCTTCATTGTGATCTCCTCAACGACGCGGTCTCGGGTGACCTCGTCGGGGAGGACGTTAGGGGGCCTGAACAGGCTGGGACAGACGTCAATTCCCAGGGCAGCGCCCCTACCGCCGACTATCTGCGCAGAGTTCCGGTCCGCCGAACCTCGACGTGCCTGCGACCGGCCCCAGCCGCGCGAGCCGGACATCGGCAGCCTCATGGAACCGGCCGGTCGATCAGGGCGACGGCGCCGAACGCGTCCGGTTCGCCCTGCAGCACCACCCGGAACACCACGTCGCGGCGGGCCCAGTACCCGGCGCAGTCACGCACCGCGCTGGCGAACCAGTCGCGCTCGGTGGGCTGCTCGGCGAGCACTTCGGCGGAGGTGCGGATCACCGCGACATAGCCGGGAGCATCACCGACGAAATCGTCCAGATCGCGCAGGCACTCGTCGAAGGCGTCCTTGTTCGCACCGAAGTAGTACGGGAACTGGAAGGCCGCGGCGAACTCGTCGAAGAGCGCGGCGACGGTGCGCATCTTCGGGCCACGCAGCTCGCGCACCCGGTAGTCGGCGGGCGCATCGTAGCGCACGCCGCTGAACTGGGGGGCATCGACCGCCAGCGCGCCGAACACCGGCCGGGGTGCGGTCGGCGCGGCGGCGGTGGGACGAGCAAGGAACTGCGACAGCGGCATTCGCGACGTCATCAGCGCATCCTCGTAAAGGTCTCGTAGTGGTCGCCGGTGTACCAGGCCGAGCCGTCACCGCCGGTGACGATGCGTTCGGCATCCCGGCCCCTGTTGCGCTGCTTGGGGTTGACGTCCCACTCCTGGTACTTCACCGGCTTGCCCGCCGAATCCTTCGGTGGCAGTTTGGTTCCCCGGTTCATCCACTGCTCACCCCCCTTGGTACCCGGCGCGTTCGCCGAATCCGGCCAGCGCCCCGCATCGATCTCGACGAGGGTCGTATACGCGCGATCGGGCACCCCCGCCACCTTGGTGACCGGCGCCGCGCTGGCATTCCCGGCGGGCGGCCCCGGCTTAGGCGCGGCCTTGGTGGTGGTGACCCCGGCGACCGCACGCGTGGTGGTCGCCGTCATGGTGTCGTTGCCGCCACGTCCGGTGAACAGGGTGAACCCCACCGCGAGGACGATGAGCAGCAGTCCGCCGAGCAGTCCGAGCGTTTTACGCGAGAGATTCACCCGCACTGCACAGTCAAGGGAGCGTGGTCGGACGACCGCTGGTCGTAGGCATCGACAGGTCCGACCACAGCCTGCTTGGCACGGTCAGGCAGCTCCCTGCTGGTAGCGCGGCTATCAGTCATGACAGACGAATCTACGTCACCAACGCGCCAGCTCGAGCACGGACGCAACGTCATGACCACCCGTAGATGGCGGAAGCTGGGGCCGACACGAGCGAACGCGACGACTAGCCCCGAGGGCCTTCAGTAGTCCGCACTGAAGCCGATAGCCGGCGGCGCGCTGGCGTGAACGTCGCTTGCCTCCGCGGCGGTCAACCACGCATCCAAGTTGTCGAGAGAACCGCGACACACAACCCGGTATGGCGAACTCAGCTCCCACCCGTATGGCGGTTCGGGGGCACGCCGAACCGACAACGACCGAAGAACGGCACGCTCCGCGAGCGCATCCAACCGTTGCTGTACCGCGTCGCTCACCTGGTGCCCCGCTTCGGCTCCCACTTGTCGAGCGCTGCCAACAGTCGACGAATGATTGTCGGCGGGGCAACCTCCACCTGATATGGCCGCTTGGTATCCGGTATCCGTTTAGGCAGTGTCACTTTCCCCTCCTGGTGCTCGGCCGATGGCTGCACACCCGACGCTCAGGGCCCTCCACCGTGCGCCGGGGTGCTGTCAGCAATTCTGCTCCGCGTGAGGCGAAACCGCCTACGCTAGACATATGCGCCTGAAATACGCTGGAACCATGAACACGACAGGCGATGTGATCCGGCGTCGCCGGAAGCAGCTGGACATGTCCCAAGCCGCTCTCGGGCGGCTTGTTGGGGTGGATCAGAAAACGATCAGCAGATACGAGTCCGGCGAGCTGACGCCGGACCTCATCACCGGCACCAAGCTTGCCGATGTCCTCGGTGTCTCCGTCAACGAACTAGCCGGGCGCGCATCCCGCACGCTCGACCTGTCTGGCGATTGGTGGGCCGCTTGGCAGACATGGGGAGACACCGGCGAGCGGGTAGACCTACACGAACTAGTGCCTCGTCAAGCAACCTTCGGTAGGTAATCCGGTCGCCGGATCTTGGAGTTGACGGCGAAGTCTCGTTTGGGACGGGCGTGCTGGTTGTGCCAGCGGATGTAGGCGCCGATCGCGGCGTCCTGCTCGCCGTGGCTGCGGTGATCGGTGCCGTTCAACGCGAAGTAGCGCAGCGCCGCGAATTCGGACTCGATCCAGTTCAACCACGACGAATACGTCGGCAAGAACACCAACTCCACGTCATGAGCCGCGGCCCAGTCCCGGACCTCGGCCCGCTTGTGCGGGGAGAAGTTGTCGGCGATGACGTAAAGCTTGTCGTCGGGCCAGCGGGCTCGCAGCGACTTCAGCAACCCGAGAAACTCCTGCCACCGCTTACGGTCACGGATCCGGTAGTGGATCTTCCCGGTAGCCAGATCCAGTGCACCGAGCAGGTGTCGAACACCCTGAGTGCGGCGGTAGGTCGCCCGCAACCGTCTGGGCTTGCGCTGCGGGAACCAGCCGCGACCAGCGCGGGGTTGCAGGTTCAACGGCCCGAACTCATCGACACAGACCACTCGCCCGTCGGCCGGTCGCTGGTCGTAGAGGTCGAGGATGCGGTTCATCTTGGTGGCGAACTCGGGATCAGTGCCGGCTTTCCAGGTCTTGACCGCCTGCCACGACACACCCTCGGCTTTCAAGATCTTGCGCAGTGTTTCCCGGCTGATGGCAGCGATCTTGTTGGTGGCCAGCACTTCTCGTAGTTTCGACAGGCTCCATACCGAGAACGGCCAGCCGAGGTCGCGCGGGCAGCACCGGGCGATACAGGCGATGCGTTCACGCGTTGCCCGGTCCACCTTCTTCGATCTGCCCGCGCTCCATTTTGGGTCCAGCGCCTCGAACCCCCGTTCGTTGAAGTCGTGGATCACTTGCCGCACATAGGCTTCGCTGACCTGCATCAACCGGGCGATCGCGGGGACCGGCTGGCGTTGGGCCGAGGCCATCACCACGATCGCACGCCGCATCCTGATCGGTTGTTTGCTTGTTTTCGTGATCTTCTGCAACCGGCGGCCCTCGTCCGGGGTCACCTCTCGCACAAACACTTCCGGCTTCCTGGCCACCGGCATCACCTCCACCGGGGAGCATCACCGGTCGCAGGCGCGCGATCAACTCGACACCCGGTTACCGAGGCAACCTTCCTGGACGAGGCACTAGGGATGGTGCAAGACGGTTCGTTCCTCGAGCTGGACGGAGCCCGCGCCCGCCCAGTAGACGAGGGTTCGTACACATGGCGTGGCGAACTTCGCCTGTGGGACAACGAATCTCTGATGGGCTGGTACGTCGCGACCGAGGGCGCGGTGAGGTCCAAAGGATCGTTGTACTTCGCGCTGCATCCGCAAGGGCTCGCGCTGGCCGGTTCGTGGGTGGGCCAATCCGCTGCCGGGCTCGTGATTCGTGGATGGGGCGCGATCGTTCGGCACAAGCGGCTCGCCGAACCGTTGATAGACCTACTCAGGGCTACTGATGGAAACTTGACCGCATGGCCGAAGAGTCTCTAGTCACCGTCACGATTACCGCTGAAACCGCAGAGTGGCTAGCCGAGTTCACTCGACGTCTGGTGGCAGACCGGCTGGCCGCGTGCGGGAACATCGTCCCGGCGGTGCGGTCGATCTACTCGTGGAACGGTGAAGTCCAGGACGACGCCGAAGCGTTGGTGTTGATCCACACCCGTGCATCACTGGTCGACGCGATTATCCGTCGAGCGGACGACGAACACCCGTACGACACTCCCCAGGTGTTGGCCGTGCCGCTTACCGGCGCACACCCGGGGTATGCAGATTGGGTGGTCGAACAGACCATTGGTTGATCAGGGCAAACCGGAGCCGGGCAAGCTGCGTGCTCACCGGTACTGCACCGTCACGGGAGCGTGGTCGGACCAGCGCTGGTCGTAGGCGTCGGCGCGTTCGACGACGGCTTGCTTGGCGCGGGTGGTCAGCTCGCCCAAGGCGAGCTGATAATCGATCCTCCACCCGGAGTCGTTGTCGAAGGCTCGGCCGCGGTAGGACCACCAGCTGTAGGGGCCCGCGATGTCGGGGTGCAGGGCGCGCACCACGTCGACGTAGCCCGCGGCCAGGAGTTCGGCGATCCAGGCGCGTTCCTCGGGGAGGAAGCCGGCCGACTTCTGGTTGCCCTTCCAGTTCTTGAGGTCGACTTCGGCGGGGGCGATATTCCAGTCGCCGCTCACCACGAACTCGCCGGTGCGCGTCTTCAGATAGGCGCCCAGCTCGGCCATGAACCGGTACTTCTCGTCCTGCTTCGGGGTGTTCTCCTCGCCCGAGTGCACGTACACACTGGCCACGGTGACCTCACCGAAGTCGGCCTCGAGGTAGCGCCCCGAGGCAGCGAACTCGCTGCTCCCGAACCCGATCCGCACCGCGTCGGGCGCGCGCCGCGACAGAATCCCGACCCCTGCCCGCCCCTTCGACTCCGGTTCCGCGTGCGAGAGCACCCACCCAGCGTCGAGCGCGGGCGCCAGCGCGGTGGCGACCTGCGTATCGGTCGCCCTGGTCTCCTGCAGGCACACGATGTCGGCTTCGGTCGCGTCCAGCCACGACAAC
>NZ_JBHXMY010000098.1:0-7187 GCF_042720195.1 Nocardia sp. NPDC058497
TTCGCGGTCTTTGCGGGCATCCTGGTCGGCCGGCTCGCGCCGGAATTCGGTCAGTCGCTGGCGCCGCTGGGCACCCTGTTCGTGAACCTGATCAAGATGATGATCGCACCCGTCATCTTCTGCACGATCGTGCTCGGCATCGGATCGGTGCGCGCGGCCGCCACCGTCGGCAAGGTCGGTGGCCTGGCCATCGCCTACTTCCTGGCGATGTCGACGGTCGCGCTGGGGATCGGTCTCGTCGTCGGCAACCTGATCGAACCGGGGACCGGACTCGGCGCCGGCAGTGCGGGGGCGGGCGCCAAGTACGCCGAGCAGGCGCACGGCGCGGGCGGCACGTGGGACTTCATCCAGAACATCGTGCCGACCACCCTGGTGTCCTCGCTGACCGCGGGCAGTGTGCTGCAGGCGCTGTTCGTCGCCCTGCTGGTCGGGTTCGCGGTGCAGGCGATGGGCGAGGCGGGCGCGCCGATCCTGCGGGCCGTCGCGTTCGGCCAGAAGCTGGTGTTCCGGATCCTGTCGATGATCCTGTGGCTGGCTCCGATCGGCGCGTTCGGCGCGATCGCCAATGTGGTCGGCCGGACCGGCTGGTCGGCGGTGGTGCAGCTGGCGACGCTGATGATCGCGTTCTACCTGACCTGCCTGGTCTTCGTCTTCGGCGTGCTCGGCGTCGTGCTGCGGGTGGTCTCTGGGGTATCGATCCTGAAACTGTGCCGGTACCTGGCGCGTGAGTACCTGCTGATCGTGGCGACCTCGTCCTCGGAGTCGGCGCTGCCGCGACTGGTCGCGAAGATGGAACACGCCGGCGTCGAGCGCACGACCGTGGGTGTCGTTGTGCCGACCGGGTATTCGTTCAACCTCGACGGCACCGCGATCTACCTGACCATGGCGTCGATCTTCATCGCCGACGCGATGGGCAAGCCGCTGAGCCTGGGCGAGCAGATCGGCCTGCTGCTGTTCATGATCATCGCGTCCAAGGGTGCCGCGGGTGTCACCGGCGCGGGCCTGGCCACGCT
Source organism: Nocardia sp. NPDC058497 (assembly GCF_042720195.1). Taxonomy (NCBI): domain Bacteria; kingdom Bacillati; phylum Actinomycetota; class Actinomycetes; order Mycobacteriales; family Nocardiaceae; genus Nocardia; species Nocardia sp. NPDC058497. Next base: position 1,014 of record NZ_JBHXMY010000098.1, read on the forward strand.
CGCGGGCGGCCTGCAGAGCCACCGTCCCGAACTGCTCGACGGTGTCGGCCTGATCGTCGGTATCGACCGCTTCATGTCCGAAGCCCGTGCGCTGACCAACTTCTCGGGCAACGCGGTGGCCACCCTGCTCATCGGCACCTGGACCAAGACCGTCGACGCCGACCGCACCCGTCGGGTCCTCGATCGCGAACTGCCCTTCGACGAGGAGACGATGGTCGACGATCACCCGGTCGACGCCCCGGCGCTCGAGCCGAAACCCGTTCCGGTGCAGTGACGTACGCGAAAGGCCCCGCAGCGCCTGCGGGGCCTTTCGACGTGTGCGGGATCAGGCGCGCGCCCACTTCTCCGGGTTCAGGTGGTACTGCACCAGGGCGGTGGCGTGGCCGTGGCCCATGCCGTGCTCGGTCTTGAGCCAGGCGACCAGCGCGGCGTGCTTGGTCTGTTCGGCCGCGCCGAGGAGGGCCAGCCATTCGTCCACGGTGCGGCCGTACTTGGCCTCGATGGTGGGGAAGTAGGACGCGGGGCCGTGCGGTGCGTTCGCCATGGTGGTTCCTTCTCGGTGGGTGCTCGTTATGGGTGATGACGGTGGGGCCGAGCGGAATTCATCGCCGGGGTGAGCGGGGTCACACCGCGACCGCGACGCGCTGTTCGGAGGCGGTGGTGGTGCGGCGTTCGCGGATCAGCAGGGCGCCGGTGAGGGCGACGAGCGCCGCGGTGAAGCCGTGGACGCCGAACGCGGTGGCGGTGGAGCCGTTCCAGCTCAGCACCGTGATCATGTCGCCGACCGGAATCAGCGCGAACGCCAGCATCGTGATGCCGAGCGCGAAGCGCTGCCGGGTGGCCAGCAGCGCGATGATCACGATGCCGGTGGCCACATCGCGCACACCCTTGACGTTCAGGAAGCCCACCGCGTCGCCCGCGGGCCAGGCGGGCAGGCCGAAGCCCGCGGCCGTGGCCTCAGGGGCGATCAGGTAGCTGAGGCCGACGTAGATGATGAACGCCCCGCCGGCCAGGGAGAGGGCGGTGGCGATGCGCGAGATGGTCATGGTGTGCTCCTGAATCTGTTTTGCGTTGCTCTGAAATCTAGCGTCGCTAGATGCTGGGAGAACCATAGCGCGTGCGTCGCTATCTTGTCTATCGCTGCTAGAATTTCGAGCATGAGCACGCAACTGCGCAAGGAACGCGAACGCGCCCAACGCCATCAGCAGATCATCGACACCGCGCGCGAACTGGCCGAAGCGGAGGGCTGGGACGCCGTCACCATCCGCAAACTGGCCGAGCGCATCGAATACAGCCAGCCGGTGCTCTACAGCCACTTCGCGAACAAGGCGGCCATCCTCGGCGCCGTCGCCCTGCAAGGCTGCGTCGAGCTGGCCGAGGACGTGCGTCTGGCGCGCGAGGCCGCCACGACCCGGACCGAGATGTTCGACAAGGTCGCTCGCGCCTACCTCGACTTCGCCGCCGCCAACCCGGCCCGCTACGACGCGATCTTCGTGCTCACCACCGACCTCACCTTCGGCCTGGACGCACCCCAGCCGCTGCGCGACGCCTTCGCCGGCCTGCAGGCGATGTTCAGTTCGGGCGCCGAGGGTGACGAACTCGGCGCGCGCACCGAGGTGGCCTGGGCCTCCCTGCACGGCATAGCGACGCTGGAACGCAGTGACAGGTTGCGCCCGGAATTGCGGGAGCGGCGGATCGCCCTGCTGGTCGAGAGCTGGGCGGCGTTCGCCTGACCGCAGCTGCCCGTGGTCGCGCGCCGGCGGCGGCAGCCCGTCACGGTGACCGACGACTCGTCGGCGGAGATCCGCACGCCGCGTAGGTTGGAGACAACGACGCAGGTCGCCCACGGCGGCCGAGGGCGAAGGGACGACGGATGGCGGAAGTCGTAGTAGTCGGTTCGGGGCCGAACGGCCTGGCCGCGGCGGTGATCGCGGCGCGTGCCGGGTTGTCGGTGCGGGTGCTCGAGGCCCAGGATCAGCCGGGCGGCGGGTCGCGCACCGCCGAACTCACCCTGCCGGGTTTCCACCACGATGTGTGCGCCGGCGCGCATCCGATGGCCTTGGCGTCACCCTTCTTTCGCGCGTTCGATCTCGCCGCGCACGGCGTCGACCTGCTCACCCCGACCATCTCGTACGCGCATCCCCTCGACGGCGGCATCGCCGGATTGGCCTGGCGCAATATCGAATCCACGGTCGCCGACCTCGGTCGTGACGGCCCCGCCTGGCGCGAGCTGTTCGGCCCGCTGGTCCAGCACTGGCCCGAGGTGGTCGACCTCGCCATGTCGGATCTCCGGCACCCGCCTACCCGGATACCCACCGCCGTCCGCTTCGGCCTGCGCCTGCTGGAACAGGGATCACCCCTGTGGAACAAGCGCTTTCACGACGAGGTCGCACCCGCGCTGCTCACCGGCGTCGCCACCCACGCCATCACTCAGCCGCGCGCGCTACCCGCGGTCGGTGCCGCCCTGCTGCTCGGCACCCTGGCCCACGCGGGTGGCTGGGTGATCCCGCGCGGTGGCAGCCAGGCGATCCCGAACGCCATGATCGCCGAGCTGGAACGGCTCGGCGGCGAGATCGTCACCGGACATCGCGTCGACGACTTCGCCGAACTCGCGACCGCACGCGCGGTCCTGTTCGACACCTCGCCCGCCGAACTCCTGCGCGTCACCGGTGACCGCCTGCCGCAGCGATACCGCAACAGCCTCGGCCGATTCCGCTACGGCGGCGCGGCCTGCAAGGTCGACTTCGCACTGTCGGGCCCGGTGCCGTGGACCGCCAAGGGCTGCGACCTGGCGGGCACCCTGCACCTGGTCGGCACCCGCGCGGAGGCGATGCACGCCGAACGCCGCATCGCCGCAGGCGAATTCGCCGAGCGACCGTATGTGCTCGCGATCCAGCCCGGCGTCGTCGACACCACCAGAGCACCCGAAGGCAAGCACACCTTCTACACCTACGCCCACGTCCCCAACGGCTCCGACCGCGACATCAGCGAGACGGTGATCGCCCAGGTCGAGCGCTTCGCCCCCGGCTTCCGCGACCTGATCCTCGCCAAGCACGTCACGCCCGCCGCCTTCATGCCCGCCCACAATGCCAACTACGTCGGCGGCGACATCTCCGCGGGCGCGATGACCCTACGCCAGACCGCCTTCCGCCCCCTGGCCCGCTGGAATCCGTACTCCACCCCGATCCCCGGCACCTACCTGTGCTCGTCGTCGACCCCACCCGGCCCCGGCGTCCACGGCATGCCCGGCCTGCACGCCACCCGGCACATGCTGCGCACCCGCTTCGGCATCGTCACCGAGCCGCTGGATCTCCTGCGCGGCGCGGCGCCCGCCTACCACTGAATCAGGTCCTCGCGCGCGCGGATTCGGGCGTGTCGGCCCGCCGACGCCGATCGCCGCCGCCCCGGACGGGACGACGGCGATCGGTCAGAGCAGAGGGATCAGACGGACTGGGTCCGGTACAGATCGGGCTCGAGGTAGATCAGCCGGGCGGTGGGCACCGCGGCCCGCACCCGCACTTCGGCCGCGTCGATCGCCTCGGCGATCCCGGTGATGTCGAGGTCCGGCGCGATCGCCACCTTGGCGGCGACCAGCATCTCCTCCGGGCCCAGGTACTGGGTCTTGAGGTGGATCACCGAGGTGATCTTGGCGCCGTCGACCAGGTTCTCGCGGACGGCGCGATCCTCTTCCGGAGTGGCGCCCTCACCGATGAGCAGGCTCTTCATCTCCACGATCAGCACGATCGCGATAACGCCGAGCAGGATGCCGATGGCCAGGGTGCCGATGCCGTCGAAGATCGCGTTGTCGGTGATCATGGTCAGCCCGACCGCGCCGAACGCGAGCACCAGACCGATGAGCGCGCCTGCGTCCTCGAGCAGCACGACCGGCAGCTCGGGGCTGCGCGAGTTGCGGATGAACCGCCACCAGCTGGCATCGCCCTTGAGCGGCTTGGATTCCCGCACCGCGGTGATGAAGCTGAAGGTCTCCAGGCCGATCGCGATGCCGAGGATGACGATCGCGACGATCGGCTGACTCAGCTCCTCGGGATGCTGGATCTTGTGGATACCCTCGTAGATCGCGTACACCGAGCCGAGGGTGAACAACACCAGGGCGACGACGAACGAGTAGAAGTAGCGATTGCGGCCGTACCCGAACTGGTGCAACTCGTCGGCGTCCTTGGCCGCGGCGCGCTGTCCGTACAGCAGCAGGCCCTGGTTCGAGGTGTCGGCGACCGAGTGCACCGCCTCGGCCAGCATCGACGCCGATCCCGTGATCGCCGCGCCGATGAACTTCGCCACCGCGATACCCGCATTGGCCGTCAACGCGGCGAGGATCGCCTTCTTGCCACCACCAGCCGACATCTGCCCGCCCTTCTGCTTCGCTGTACACGCTTGTGCCCGCAACAGCCTAAGTGGCCGAGGGCGAAAAGTGCGCGTCGGTGTCAGTTCCCGGTGCCGACGCAGGCGCTGAACAGCTGCGCGGGCCCGCCGATCGCGCGTGCCTTGATGTCGGTGTCGGCCGCGGAGATCCACGCCGCGCCGCCGCGGGCGACGGTGAGCGTGCGCCCGTTCTGGGACAGCTCGACGGTGCCCTTGGTGCACAGCACGATGCCAGGCCCCGCGTCGGCGAGCGCGACCGGCTCGGCCTCGGCGGACAGGTCGAACCGGCACAGCGCGAACTCCGGTGCGGGCGTGCGGTATCGCACGCTGCCGTCGGCGCCGAGCACCGGCTCGATCACCGGCAGTTCGATCGGCTCGAAGTCGAGCACCCGCAACAGTTCCGGCACGTCGACGTGCTTCGGGGTCAGACCACCACGCAACACGTTGTCGGAGTTGGCCATGATCTCCACGCCGACCCCACGCAGGTAGGCGTGCAGGTTGCCCGCGTCGAGGTACAGGGCCTGGCCGGGTTCCAGCGTCAACCGGTTCAGCAGCAGCGCGGCGAGCACGCCCGCGTCACCGGGATAGACCTCGGCCAGTTCCAGCGCGGTGCGCACCTCGGCGGTGAACTCGCGCGCGCCCTTGCCGGACAGGTACCGCACACAGCCTTCGAGCACCGCGGGCAGCAGGGTCGACAGCGCGGCGGGCGGCAGCGTGATCCAGGTGGTGAACAGCGTCCGCAGCCCGGCCGAATCGGGCTGGGCGGCAAGCAGTTCGGCGTAGATGTTGAGGCCCGGCACGTCGAGCGCGCGCAGCAGGTCGACGGTGCGGTGCGGGTCGCGGAAACCGGCCAGCGCCTCGAATCGGTCCAGCGCGACAACGAGTTCCGGCTTGTGGCTGTCGTCGCGGTAGTTGCGCAGGGGCGAGTCCAGCGGCACCCCGGTGCGGTTCTCCCGCTCGAAGCCCGCCCGCGCCTGCGCCGAGCTGGGATGGGCCTGCAGCGACAGCGGTTCCTCGGCGGCCAGGATCTTGAGCAGGAACGGCAGCCGGGCGCCGAAGGTGTCGGCCACCGCGCCCAGCTCGCGCGCCGGGTCGGCGGCGACCACCTCGAGCAGTGAGCGGGTGCCGTCGGCGACCTTCACTCGCGCGGGGTCGGCGGGATGGGCACCGAACCAGAGCTCGGCCTCGGGATGGGCCGACGGCACCGGCCGACCGCACAGCTGAGCGAGCGCGGTGCGCGAGCCCCATGCGTAGGAACGCAGCGCACCAACGAGTTCCTGCACTAGTAGTGTCCCCCGTCGTGGTAGCGATCCGGGGGCGCGGTCGCACCGCGCGCACCCGTCAGTCGTAGATAAGCGGCGGCCATATCCAGCCGCAGCGCGAGCACCGCCAGTTGCTCGATCTCGCTGCCGTGCCCGCCCCCCGCGGCGGACGTGGCAGCGGCGCTGTCGGTGGTGCGTGCGGCGCCCGGCTCGGCGAGCTGGTCCTGCAGCACGTCGACATCGGCGTGCACCAGATCGGCGTCGACGAGGCCACTGCCCGCACCGTCGAACACCGCCAGCTTGCGCCGGACGGCGGCCTGATCGGGATGCACGCTCAGCGCGAGCACCCGTACCCGGTCGACCGGGGCCGGTCCGTCGAGTTCCTCGTCGTGGAACAGCGGATCGAAACCCGGTGCGGAACCGCCCGCGGCCTCGGTCAGCCGGCCGACGGCGGCGATGGTGTCGGACAGGTCGGCGGCCGCGGCCAGCCTGCCCCCCCCCAGCCCCCACCCCCCCGCGGCGCGCCCCGGCC
>NZ_JBHXMY010000098.1:7197-14223 GCF_042720195.1 Nocardia sp. NPDC058497
GGCGGCGGCCGCGGCACTCCGGCCCGCCGCCTGCAACAGCACCGCGGCGCCGTGCCCGGCCAGTTCGACGGCGGCCGGTGAGTCACCCGCGAGGACGACGCCGACGCCGAGCATGCGCGCGGCGAGCGTCTTGGCCGGATTGTGGAAGACCTCGTTGTGCGGGCCGTCGCGCAGCGCCTCGGCGTCGAGCATGTCGGCCAGCGCCGTCAGGTCGGGCGTGGCGGGCACACTGCGCTGGGCGTCGATGCCGCGCAGCACCGCGATGCCGACGGCCAGGAAACGCAGCAGCCGATTGTGGTCGAGGACTGGCACCCGCGGTTCGAGGACGATCGCGCGGCCCGCCGCGACCGCGCGCAGCGGACCCTCGTTCGGCGCCGCGATCACCACTTCGGCACTGCGGCGCAGCGCCCGGTCGACGGCGTCGATCAGCCGTGGATCGCCCGCGTCGTCGCCGGCGACCAGCACCACGTCCAGCGGACCGACCCACGGCGGCAGCGAGGTGACGGGCACGATCGGCAGCCCGGCCCGGTCGCCGAGGGCGGCGACCAGCAACCCGGCGGCACGGGCCGCCCGGCCCGAACCGGAGACGAGGACCAGACTGCGCGGACGCAACTCGGACAGGCGTTCGGTGAGCGATGTTTCGGCGACCGCCGCGGCCGTCGCCCGCACCTGAGCGCCACCCGAAGCCGCCGAACGTAAGGCGCCGCCGGTGTCGGCCGCCTCCAGCGACGCGGCATCGTCGAGGTCGAATACCGGTGTTCCAGCGATCATCGCCGATCCCACCTCCCCTCATCGCGCTGTGTCGTCTGCCGGCAAGCCGTCGGCGAATACAAGGTCTGTGATTCCACTATTCCAGTCAGGCGCGGACGATGCCCAGGATCTCGGTCACGAGTTCGTCGACTTCAGCCTGCGATCCGGCTTCGACGTTGAGACGAAGCAGCGGTTCGGTATTCGAGGCGCGCAGATTGAACCAGGCGTTGGCGCCGAGATCGACGGTAACGCCGTCGAGACGGTCCACCGAGATGGTCCGGTCGGCGAACGCGGCGAGCACCGCCGCGGTGCGCTCGGCGGCGTCGGCGACGGTCGAGTTGATCTCGCCGGAGGCCGCGTAGACGTCGTAGGCGGCCATCAGTTCCGAGACCGGACGCTGCCCCTCGCCGAGCGCGGCCAGCACGTGCAGCGCGGCCAGCATGCCCGAATCGGCGCCCCAGAAATCGCGGAAGTAGTAGTGCGCCGAGTGCTCGCCGCCGAAGACCGCGCCCGTCGACGCCATCTCCTGCTTGATGAACGAGTGCCCAACCCGGGTCCGCACCGGCTTGCCGCCGAGCTCCTCGACGAGCTCGGGCACCGCGCGCGAGGTGATCAGGTTGTGGATGACGGTCGCGCCCGGCTCCTTGGCGAGCTCGCGCTGGGCGACCAGCGCCGTGATCGCCGACGGTGACACCGGCTCGCCGCGCTCGTCGACGACGAAGCAGCGGTCGGCGTCGCCGTCGAAGGCGAGGCCGATGTCGGCGCCGCTGCGGCGCACCAGCGCCTGCAGGTCGACCAGGTTCTTCGGGTCCAGCGGGTTGGCCTCGTGATTGGGGAACGAGCCGTCGAGTTCGAAGTACAGCGGCACGATGGTGATCGGGCCGAGCGCGCCGAGCACGGCGGGGACGGTGTGGCCGCCCATGCCGTTGCCCGCGTCGACCGCGATGGTCAGCGGGCGGATGTCGTCGAGGTTCACCAGCTCGCGCAGGAAGCTCGCGTAGTCGGCGAGCAGATCGGTGGTCGTCGCGGTGCCCGCGGCGCCGTCGTAGGCGGGCACGCCGTCGACGACCTCGGCCGCGATGGTGGCCAGACCGGTGTCCTGGCCGACGGGCAGCGCGTTCGCGCGGCACAGCTTGATGCCGTTGTAGCGGGCCGGATTGTGGCTGGCGGTGAACATGGCGCCGGGGCAGCCCAGCTTGCCCGAGGCGAAGTAGAGCTGATCGGTGGAGGCCAGCCCGATGTGCACCACATCCAGGCCCTGGGCCCGCACGCCGTCGGCGAAGGCCGCGGCCAGTTCGGGGGAGGACTCACGCATATCGTGGCCGATCACGACCCGGGTGGCGCCCTCGTCGCGCATCAGCCGGGCGAACGAGGCGCCCACATCCATGACGAACCCCGCATCGATCTGTTCGCCCACCACCCCGCGGACGTCATAAGCCTTGATCACGGCGTTCACGAGTTCGCCAGAGCGCGCGACAGTCGTCATGCTTAGTACCCTAGCGGCCGCACGGAGGATTCCGGGTCCGCGGGTGTGGCCTGAGGATTTACGGGTCAGGGAGGACGCGTAGGTGCCCGCGGCGGCCGGTGCGGGCGGTGCGCGGTGCCGTGGGCGTGTTGTCGCGGTAGCCGGGCTGGTCGGCGTCGGCGGGGCGGCGGCGCAGGCCCGCTTCGCGGACGGCTTCGGCCAGTGCGGTCAGGTCGTCGTCGTCGGGGGTGCTCGAGGAGAATCCGCCTTCGTGGCGCACCAGTTCCCAGCCCTTGGGGGCGGTGATGCGGCAGGCGTGGGTTTCGCACAGATCCCAGGAATGCGGTTCGGCGACGGTGGCCAGCGGTCCGACGACGGCGGTCGAGTCGGAGTACACATACGTCAGCGTCGCTACAGCCGGGTTCTTGCAGCCGGGTCGGCAGCAACGACGCATGGGGATCACGACGTCGAGATTAGCCCTCCGGTCCGCAAAAGTGGATACGGACACGCGGTGATACGACCCCGTTATCGGTGCGTCGCTACTCGGGTTCGGGATCGATCAGGTCCGGGTCGACGCCGAGATAGGTCGCGATCTGCTGGACGAGGACCTCGCGCAGCAGTTCAACGAGATCGTCGGGATCGGCCGCGCGCAGCTCCAGCGGCTTGCGGAACAGCACCACCCTCGCCCTGGTTGCCGCGCCGTGCCGGTCGACGCCCGCGGGGATCAACCGCGACAGCGGCACCGGCCCGTCGGCGACCACCTCGTCCGGCCAGGTGACCGAATCAGGGTGCAGCGGACGGATTTTCGGTACATCGTCGACGGCGATGTCGAGCTTGGTGAGCCGATCGTGCCAGCGGGTGTCCAGCGGGGCGAACGCCTCGAGCACGAGCCGGTCGAATTTCTGTCCTCTGGTGCGCCACGCGGGAACGGTGGGCGGGAGCATGGGTCCACGGACGCCACGGCCGCGGCGGGTCACCGACCGTGCGGTGGGGGCCGGGTAATGCCGCCGGGAACGTGCCATGGGAACTCGTCCGCCTTTCTCGCGTGCACCTGTCGTGCCCGTCGAGCCGGAGGACGGCGCGACTACTGGGCGTTCGCCCGAAGCACCGACGTACTGCGCCTGCGTGCTCCGGGCTGGAGCCTCAGAGTCTACTTTCGAACATTCTCTTAACCGATTCCGCGCTTCAGCCTGCGACGCTCTCGTTCCGAGAGACCGCCCCAGATGCCGAAACGTTCGTCGTGCGCCAGCGCGTACTCCAGGCACTGGTCACGTACCTCGCAGCCCAAGCAGATGCGCTTGGCCTCACGGGTCGAGCCGCCCTTCTCGGGGAAGAACGCCTCGGGGTCTGTCTGCGCGCAGAGAGCGCGTTCCTGCCACTGCTCTTCGATGGACTCGAACATCTCGTCGAAGCCCGTCACGACCAGACTCAGCCGGGGAGCCGCGACTTCGCTTGCCACGTCCGGTTCCGGCCAGCTCTCCTCGGCGCAGACAGCGTGAGCTGCGCCTGCTGTGGAATCGGTCGGCGAGACCATGTTTTCGGTCATCGTTCCGCCTCCTCACTATGTGTTAGCGCAGAATGATTCTTTCCGCCGGACCAACACACACCCCGACGGCCCAACACCGCGACGTAGTCTCGCGGGCATCCCCGAACCTGTCTTCCGGCGAGCCGAACACCCGCTCGCAAACGCCCCCGCGCTATGCCTCTCGCGGTGACCGGAATGACATGTCTGTGATTAGACACGCCGCACTCGCCGGTGGTCAACCCGCCGTCACCCTTCCGTTACACTCCGCACCGGCCTTTCGTGTTGATCTTGTTATGTGCCGTGGCAAATGACCAGCAACTTTGCCGGAATTCGTCACGAAATCATCCGGCAACCGGCACCGCCTAGGCTGTGTCCCTGTGACTGCACAACACGCGGTGCGCGAGCCCAAGATCGCCGTTCTGGTCGGCGGCGTCGGCGGTGCACGGTTCCTTCAGGGCGTCAGGCAGCTGCTGCCCGACGCCGACATCTCGGCCATCGTCAACGTCGGCGACGACGTCTGGATGCACGGGCTTCGTATCTGCCCCGACCTCGACACCTGCATGTACACCCTCGGTGGTGGCATCGACACCGAGCGCGGCTGGGGCCACGCGAACGAGACCTGGCACGCGAAAGAGGAGCTGGCGAAATACAACGCCCAGCCCGATTGGTTCGGTCTCGGCGACCGCGATATCGCCACCCACCTCATCCGCACCGAGATGCTGCGCGCCGGATATCCGCTCTCCGCGGTCACCGAAGCGCTGTGCAATCGGTGGCAGCCGGGCGTGCGTTTGATCCCGGCAACCGACGATCGCTGTGAAACCCACGTCGTTGTCAGTGATCCCGACAACGCCGGCGAACGTCGCGCGATCCACTTCCAGGAATGGTGGGTGCGGTACCGCGCGGCGCTTCCGACCCACGGATTTGCCTCGATCGGCGCCGAACAAGCCTCCCCGGCCCCGGATGTGACCGAAATCATAGCCGCCGCCGACGCCGTGTTGCTGGCCCCCTCGAACCCCGTCGTGAGCATCGGCGCGATCCTCGCCGTCCCCGGAATCAGGGGCGCGTTGCGCACCACCGAGGCCAAGGTGATCGGCCTCTCTCCGGTGATCGACGGAAAGCCGTTGCGCGGCATGGCCGATGAGTGCCTGTCGGTGATCGGCGTCGAGTCCACCGCCGAGGCGATCGGGCGGCACTACGGTGCCCGCTCGGCCACCGGCATCCTCGACGGCTGGCTGGTGCACTCCACCGACACGGCCGAGGTTCCGGGTGTCGAGGTGCGCAGTGTGCCGTTGCTGATGACAGACCCCGAGGCGACGGCTGAAATGGCCCGTGCCGCACTGGAATTGGCGGGAGTGAAGCCGTGAGCGTGCTGCCCGACCACGCGGCCGACGAGCTGCGGATCCTCCCGGTCACCGGTCTGCCGGAGTTCCGGCCCGGCGACGACGTCGCCGAACACCTTGCCGCGCAGGCGCCGTGGCTCGCCGATGGTGACGTCGTCGTGGTCACCAGCAAGATCATTTCCAAGGCCGAGGGCCGCATCGTCACCGCGCCGACCGACCCGGAGGAGCGCGACACCGCCCGCCGCAAGCTCGTCGACGACGAGGCCGTGCGGGTGCTCGCCCGCAAGGGCCGCACCCTCATCACCGAGAACCGTCTCGGCATCGTGCAGGCGGCCTCCGGCGTCGACGGCTCGAACGTGGCCGAGGGCGAACTGGTGCTGCTGCCCACCGACCCCGACGCCAGCGCCAAGTCGCTGCGCGCCGCGCTGGCCCAGCTGCTCGGGGTGGACGTGGCCGTCGTCATCACCGACACCATGGGCCGGGCCTGGCGCAACGGCCAGATCGACGCGGCCATCGGCGCTGCCGGGCTGCGCGTGCTGCACGACTACGCGGGCGCGGTCGACGGGCAGGGCAACGAACTGCACGTCACCCAGGTGGCCGTGGCCGACGAACTCGCCGCCGCCGCCGATCTGGTCAAGGGCAAGCTCGGCGGCGTTCCGGTCGCGGTGGTGCGCGGCCTGGTCACCGACGACGACGGGTCGAGCGCGGCGGCGCTGCTGCGCGGCGGCGTCGACGACCTGTTCTGGCTCGGCACCGCCGAGGCGATCGAGATGGGCCGCAAAGAGGCTGTGCCGCTGCGTCGTTCCGTGCGCGCCTTCGCCGACGAGCCGGTCGAGCCGGAGCGGATCAGGGCGGCTGTCGCGGCTGGGCTCACCGCACCCGCGCCGCATCACACCCGCCCGGTGCGCTTCGTCTGGCTGCGTAAGCCGAAGCTGCGCGCCCAGCTGCTCGAGGCCATGGCCGAGCAGTGGCGGGCAGACCTCACCGCCGACGGGCTCGAGCCCGAACGGGTGGAACGTCGCGTCGCGCGCGGGCGCATCCTGTTCGACGCTCCCGAGGTGATCATCCCGTTCTGCGTGCCCGACGGCGCGCACGCCTATCCCGACGCCCGCCGCCAGGCCGCCGAGCAGACGATGTTCACCGTCGCGGTCGGCGCCGCGGTGCAGGGCCTGCTGGTGGCGCTGGCCGCCGACGGCCTGGGCAGCTGCTGGATCGGGTCGACGATCTTCGCGCCGGAGGTCACCCGCGATGTCCTGGGCCTGGACGAGGACTGGATGCCGTTGGGCGCCATCGCGATCGGTCATCCGCTCGACGAGCCGGCCCCGCGCACCGTCGGCTCGCCCGGCGCGGGCCTGGTGGAGCTGTGAGCGCGGAGTCGCTGCGCGCGTCGGCGACCGAGCTGCTCACCGCCTGGCAGCCCCAGGCCGGACCGGATCGTTCGCTGCGGGAGGCGATGCTCGCCTTCCTCGGCTCGGCGCCGAACGGGTGCCTGCGCGAACACGCGCCGGGCCACATCACCGCCTCGGCGATCGTGTTGTCGCACGACCGCCGCGAGGTGCTGCTCACCCTGCATCCGCGGGTGGGCCGCTGGATCCAGCTCGGCGGGCATTGCGAACCGGGCGACGAGACGGTCGCCGACGCCGCGCTGCGTGAAGCGGTGGAGGAGTCGGGCATCCCGGAGCTGCGGCTGACACCCGGTCTCTACGGCGCGCAGGCGCACCCGATCACGTGCTCGCTCGGCGTGCCGACGCGGCACCTGGACCTGCTGTTCGAGATCGTCGCGCCGCCCGGCGCGGTGCCGGTGCGCAGCGCCGAATCGGCGGATCTGCGGTGGTGGCCGGTGGATGGGCTACCGGCGGGCGCCGACGTGCTGCTCGTTCCGTAAAGGCGGCTGAATCGTTCGCTGACCTGTGCTGACAGCGACCGTGCCCAGGTGGGCGCAGTCG
>NZ_JBHXMY010000099.1:0-14120 GCF_042720195.1 Nocardia sp. NPDC058497
CCACCCAGGCCAGCAGGAACGGCTGAATGTGGATCGCGACGAAGCCCAGATGGTGGAGGGCTGTGCGTCCCGGCCGGTGATACCAGCGCTTGGCCGAACCCATCGCATTGACGACGGATCCGCCGAACAAGTCGAACGCCACCACCGCGATTACGGCGACGACCGGCCACGAATGCTGCGCCCGGATGGCCAGTGCCGCGGCACCGGCCGCGCCGCCGATCGCGACGGAGAAACCGAGGGTGACCTCGGCCCTGGTCGCGCCCGGCGCGATCAGCCGATCGGTGAGTGTCATCGCCGGATCCCTTCCACACAGACCTGCAGGACCGGCTCGATCAGATCCGGCAGTGACAACTCCGGGTCCACCAATGTCTGGATCAGACACCCCTCGATGGCCCCGATGATCACCGCCGCATGCCGCCCATCGATCCCGTCGCGCAGCGCGCCCTCTGCGTCGGCCGCACGCAGCAATTCGGTGACAGCCGCACGATATTCGCGATAGATCGCGACCATATCGATGGGCGGTTTCGCGGCCCACACATCCAGTAGGACCCGCGCGTGATCCGGATACTCGGCCAGCATCGCGATGGCGCCACGGACCAACCGCTCCAAACGTTCGAGCGCAGGCCCCTCGTCCATCTCCTCGAGCACCAGCGCCGACCGCCGCGCATAGCTCTCGAACACTCCCGCGAGCAGCGAATCCCGACTCGGAAAGTACAGATAGACACTGCCTTTGGCGATCCCCGCCTCAGCAGCCACATCCTCGATCCGCGCAGCGGCGAAACCCTTACGGGCGAACACAGCAGCCGCGGCGAGCAGGATCTCCTCCTGCCGCGCGGCCCGATCCACAATCTTCGGCATGGATCTATTATGCCTGACTGGTCAGTCATAATAAACCCTGTTCCGTGTTTCGGGTTTCAGGCAATCTGGTAGGGCTGCTCTGCTCGCCGACAGAACGGGAGTCCCGATGCCTCCACCGACCACCCACCCCGAACCGACTGTGCGGCACGCGATTCGCCTGGTGATGCTGGACCAGCACGACCGGCTGCTGCTGTTCTCCAGCATCGACGAAACCGACGGCCACACCGTCTGGTACCCCATCGGCGGCGGCTGCGAAGAAGGCGAAACCGCCCAGCAGACAGCCGCCCGCGAAGCGAGGGAGGAGACCGGCCTCACCGAACTCGTCGTAGGCCCGGAACTGTGGCGCCGCCGGACCTTCGCCACCTGGGGCGGCGTCACCTACGACTGCCGCGAACGCTACTTCCTGGCGGAGTTCACGGCAGGCCGGTGCCGTCGTTGGCGTGGTTGACCAATCCGGTCTGGTGGGCGATGACGACGAGTTGGGCGCGATCACGAGCGTGCAGTTTGTTCATGGCGCGCTGCACGTGAGCGCGGACGGTGAATGGGCTGACGAACAGTTGCTCGGCGATCTCGTTGTTGGACAGTCCTTGTGCGACAAGTATGGTCATTTCGCGTTCTCGCGGGGTGAGTGCGTCGAGTTTCTCGGAGGTGTGCGTGGCCGCGTCGTCGGGTGGGGTTGCGAGGAAGCGGGCGATCAAGGTGCGCGTGGCCGCGGGGGAGAGGAGGGTTTCGCCGTCTGCGATGGTGCGCACGCCGGCGAGCAGTTCCGCTGCGCCGATGCCCTTTCCGATGAAGCCGCTCGCGCCCGCGCGTAGTGCCTGTGCGACATAGTCGTCGGTCTCGTAGGTGGTGAGGATGAGGACTCGGCTGTCGCGCAGGTGTGGGTCCGCGCAGATCTGTGTGGTGGCGGTGATGCCGTCGGTCTCGGGCATCCGGATGTCCATGATGATCACATCGGGGTGCAGTTCACGGGTGAGCCGCACCGCTTGTGCGCCGTCGGCGGCTTCGCCGACCACGCTGATGTCCTCGGCGGTGTCGAGGAGCGTACGGAACGCTTGGCGGAGAAGGGCCTGGTCGTCGGCGAGCAGCACTCGAATTGTCATGGGGGACCACCGTTCTCCGTGTCGCCGGTCGTGTTCGCCGGTGTGAGTGGCAGGTGAGCGGAGACGATGAAGCCACCCGCCGGGCTGTTTTCGGTGAAGAGCTGACCCCCGACCGCCGTGGCGCGTTCTCGCATACCGATGAGCCCGTAGCCCGACGGCCGGTCCGACCCCGTGAAGCTCGGCCTGTTCGATGTCCTCGCTGCCCGCGAGTCGGGTCCGTCGTCGGCGACAGTGATGCTGAGCCGATCGCGGCTCCAGGACAGGCGGATTCGAGCGTGGCTGGTCCCGGCGTGTTTGCCCACGTTGGTCAGGGCCTCCTGGATGACCCGGTAGGCAGTGAGATCCACGCCTGGCGGTAGTGGTTTGGGCGTGCCCTCGTTGTCCGTCGTCACTCGCAGCCCCGCACGGTCAAACGACTCGAGCAGCCGGGGGAGCTGGGACAGGCCGGGTGACGGTTCGGCGGAAGGGTCCGCGTCTCCGGCCTGGCGCAGTAGTCCGACCGTGGCGCGCAGGTCGTCGAGGGCGTTTCTCGTGGTCTCGATGATGTTGTTCAGGTTCGAGCGGGTCTGTTCCGGCTGGGAGTCGAACACGTGCGCGGCAACAACAGCTTGGGCGTTGGCGAGGGTGATCTGGTGTGCGACGACGTCGTGGAGCTCGCGGGCGATGCGCACCCGTTCCTCGGCGACGCTGCGCCGCGCCTCGCTCTCCCGGCTCTCCTCGGCGCGCAGTGCCCGCTCTTCCATGGCAGCCAGGTAGGCTCGCCGGCTCTGGGTCGCGCTGCCGAGCGCTCCGGCGATCAGCGGGAGCACCGCCACCGACAGCAGCCTGCTGCCGTCCTGCCAGGACAGCCCGTCGAGAAGTGGGGTCACCGCGACCAGCAACGTTACGGCGGGAAGCAGGACAGCGATCGTCACCCTCAGCTCGGTGTGCAATGCCAGCGCGTAGGCGGCGATCGCGACGGGGACCACAATCAGCGGGGTCAGCAGCAGGCCCAACGGTGCGACCAGCATCCCGCACATGGTGGTCACGGCGACCGCGATCACGGGCGACCGATGCCGTACGACCAATGCCGCACACGAGATCCCCGCGACGACGAAGGTGGCGATCGGCGGCCATCCGAGGGTGTTGTCGGGGTGAAAGATTCCGCCGGACAGACACAGCAGGAACGCCGTCGCGAGGACGAGCGCCTCACGCCACCGCACCGGTCGTCGTGCCACCTGGTGGGTGGCCATCACCGGATCGGGAAACGCTGCTGGGGCGGCAACACCTCGCCCAAGATACGCGTCGGAGCCGCCCCGCGCCCGCAAGGCGCTCGACCCGGTTCGTACGCACCAGGAGTGCGCGGTCGGCTAGTGCACCAGCACCAGCGGCAATCGGTGACGAGAGACGATGCCCGCCGACGGCGCCACTGGAACGGTTGTAGCCAGAACGTCCCTGCGCGGCGCGAACCCCGCCTAGTCGGGAAATCAAGTCTGGTGAGGAGCCGAAATCAATGCAGCAGAACACAACCGACGGAGCGAGCGTCGGTCTTCACACGAGGTGGAGCCGGCGACTACTCGGCCTGGTAGCGATCCTGGCCCTGGTGAACTTCGTGGTGGACTCGGCGATCGGCGCACCGCTGATAGTCCTGCCCGAGATGCTCGACCATTTCGGCACCGACCAGGCGGCGTGGCTCAACGCCACCGCGATGCTGGCGGGCGTGATGTGGGCCCCGTTGCTCGGTAAGAGTGCCGACATATACGGAAAACGCAGAGTCCTCGTGCTGACCTTGCTGATCAGTTGTGTGGGTGCGCTGATCTGCGCGGTGGCCCCGGCGATGTGGATATTCGTCATCGGACGCATGTTGCAGGGAGCCGCGTTGGCGGCCGTGTTCCTTTCGGTCGCGATCGTGCGAACCGTCTGCACGCCACGACTGGCCATGATCATCGTCGGCATCGTGACCACCGGCACCGCGATCCTCAATGTCGCCTCCCGTTTCCTCGTCGAGAAGCTGGCGACGGAGTTCGGCTTCCAGATCCTGTTCCTCATCTCGGCCGCTGTGGCGGTCGCGATGGCTGTTTGCGTGCGTTTCCTGGTTCCCGAATCGCTCGTGAAGACGCCGGGCCGGCTCGACATCTCGGGTGCGCTGCTGCTGGGCGGCGGTCTGCTCGGTGTGCTCGGCTACATCAGCATGGGTCCCGATCTCGGCTGGTCCGCTATCGGCCCGCTTGCCCTTCTCCTCGGCGGGGTCGTGGCGCTGGTCAGATGGTTCACGGTCTCGCGCCGAAAGGCCGACCCGCTGATCGACGTCGGAAACCTCGGCAAGCCACTGCTTCTCACACTCCTCGTCGTCTTCCTCGGCGCGGGTTCCTACCAGAGCATGCTGCAACTCATCCCGCTCATCAGTGATGTCTCGGCGGACCAGAACTTGGGCTACGGACTCGGCGGTCACGGGTCCGTGGCGCTGCTTCTCGCGGCACCCGCTGTCGGCGTCATGCTCGGGGGTCCGGTGGCCGGCTGGCTGGGTACGCGAATCGGGCCTGCCCGGACCTTGGCCGGGGCCGTCATGCTCGGAACCGTGGCCACCATCGGGATGTTCCTCGGTGCGTCCCAGCCGGCCGCGGCGCTGTGCTTCGCGTTCCTGCTCGGTGTCACGGTCGCGGCGTTGGGCGCGTCGGGCTTCAACATGGCGGGCAACTTGGCGTCGGCACAACGGCAGGGCATCGTGTCCAGCCTGGTCATGGTGATGGTCTCTACGGGGGCCGTGGTGTTCAACTTCGTCGGCGCGGCTGTTCTCGCATCGACCACAGTCATTGCGAACGGCGAGACGGTGAACTCGGCCACCGGTGTATTCAGCTATATCGCGGTTGCCACCGCGGCCTTCGCGATCGCCGCGGTCGTGGTCTTCCTTCTTGTGCGAACCACGCGCCCGCAGCGTCAGATGCCCACGTCGAAACTCGAGCCCCAGGCTGTCGAAACGCACGCGTGACCCTTTCCATCAGACATAGAGGAGTTGACATGAAGTCCAGCGGAACTGTGCTGGTTTCCGGCGCGAGCATCGCGGGTCCCGCGTTGGCGTTCTGGTTGCACAGGTACGGATTCGAGGTGACGGTGGTAGAGAAATCTGCCGGTGTGCGCGGCGGCGGATACCCGATCGACCTGCGTGGCACCGCCGTCGAGGTCGCGCACCGGATGGGCATTCTGCCGCAGCTACAGCGAGCCCATATCGACACGCGGCGGGTGACTTTCCTCGAGGCCGATGGCAGCCGCGCCGCTGTCGTTCATCCGCAGGTGGTGGCCGGGGGAGCCGACGGGCATGACCTCGAGGTCCCTAGGGAGACGCTGACGAACGTCCTGTACGCAGCAGTCCGCGACGACGTGGAGTTCGTCTTCGACGATTCCGTTGACACGCTCACCGAACACAAGCACGGTGTGGACGTCAGCTTCCGCAGCGGCACCCAACGCAGTTTCGATCTTGTTGTCGGCGCTGACGGATTGCACTCACGCACCAGGACTCTCGCCTTCGGCCCCGAACAGAACTACCTGCGCTACCTCGGCTACTGCTTCTCGATCTGCACCATGCCCAATACATTCGGGCTCTCACACGAAGCACTCATCTGGAACACCCCCGGACGAGCGGCCGCGCTGTACGCCGTGGGAAACAACAACGACGTACACGCCCTCCTGACCTTCGCCCACCCCGAACCATCCCACGAAGCCCTCCGCGACAACGAGACTCAGCGTGCACTGATATCCACGCTCTTCGGCGACGACGGTTGGCGGGTGCCTGCCATCGTCGACGCCATGTGCGGTTCCCCAGATCCGTTCTTCGACACGGTTGGTCAGATCCACATGCCGCAATGGTCCACCGGGCGAGTGGCCCTCGTCGGCGACGCCGCCTACGCTCCGTCGTTCCTGACCGGGCAGGGATCGAGCCTCGCCCTCGTCGGCGCCTACATGCTCGCCGAATCCCTGGCCGCACACGACGATCACACCACCGCCTTCACCGCCTACGAACGCGCCAGCCGCCGATTCGTCGAACTCAACCAGTCGCAGATCTCCACCGGCGAAGCGGCACTGTTTCCCACCACGGCCGAAGCCCTGCAAGCCCGCAACCATAAACTCCGCAACCTCACCATGGCACCCCCGGCCACCGGGCGACCGGCCCACACGGCCCTCACCCTGCCCGAGCTCAGACGCATGCCCGAGCTCAGACGCATGGCCTCGTAACCACCGATGGCGATGTGGCGTTTGCGTCCGTTGGTCTTCTTGCCGGCGCCGTAGCCGCGGCTGCTGCCATGCGATACCGCCGCGTACGACATAGAAGATCGCATCCAGAACCACATAGTGGCAATGTAATTCAGGTGGCCCAACTGTGCGGCCGAGGTCAACTGGAGGTCACTATGCCCACGAGGTCGATCGCACCTACGGATCACCAGCCTGGGCGAGCGGGCCGCATCTTGCGGTTTCCGATCGTCTGGACGCTGGTCGGGATAGTCGGTGTCGGCGGGGTGTCGGCGCTGTCCTCGGGTGGGTCGCCGGTGCCGGCGGTCGTGGGTGCGGTTGCCGCGGTTGCCGTCTACTGGGTGGTCATGCGCTACGTCGCGCGGCGAAGCACGCCGGAGATCGCGAAGGCACAAGCCGGGATTTATGCGTTGCTCGGCATCGGGCTCGGCTTCATGTTCATCGCCGGGTCAATGCTCATGGTGATCACCGAGTTCTCGTTCACCTGGGCATCCGGTAGCGCCATGGCGACCGTCGTGAGCATCGCGGCAGTGCAACTCGGTGCGGCGGTGACCGAGGAACTACTCTTCCGCGGCCTGTTGTTGCAAGGGCTGGAACGGCTGTGTGGCAGTTGGGCTGCGCTGGCGATTACCGCGGTGCTGTTCGGTGCCATCCACCTGGCCAACCCCGGCGCCACGCTGTGGACCGGGTTCGCGATCGCCATCGAGGCCGGCGTCCTGTTGGGCGCCAGTTTCCTGTGGCTGCGCAGTATCTGGGTGGCGGTGGGCCTGCACTTCGCCTGGAACACCACCGTCGGGCTGCTCGGCGTCCCGGTCTCGGGTCACGCATCGCCGGGTTTGCTGATCGCCGAACCGACGGGCCCGGAGTTGCTGACTGGCGGCCAGTTCGGCATCGAGGGGTCGATCATTCCCGTCGTCGTGAGCCTGCTGCTCGCCGTGCCTATGCTCATCGCCGCTCACAAGCGCGGCAACCTCGTGCCCATGCGGCGGCGCTGACGGGCGGCATCGGCGCGGTGGTCGGTGCGGCGCTGATGCCGGCGACGTGCCTGCCGCTCGCGGTGCGCAGCCGCATGGTTGGCTCACTCGGTCACAGCAACGAGTTTGCCGCCGCGAGGGAAGTGGTGAAGTTCGAGTTCCGTGAGCGCCGGGATCGCCTCGGCCAGCGGCACCGTTCGGGCGATCGGCACGTGGAGCGTCCCTGATCCAGCGGCTTGTGCGATGGCGTCGAGGTCGACGGTGCTGGGCTGGGCGATCATCAATCGGTACGGCCCAGGCATCGCACTTCGGGCGAACTTCGCCGGGCTCGGATTGATGTCGATCAGCTGTCCGGTGCGCTTGGCGAGCATTCCCGTCGCCGTCATCGGCAACGTGCCCGCGGTGTCGAGGATGAGGTCGAACCGTCCCGCCAAACTTCCGGGGTCGAAGTCGAATCCCACTATCGGGTGGATGCCTAACGCGCGGGCTTCCTTTATTGCTGTGGGGCGGCAGCTACCGGCCACCGACGCCCCTCGTGACAGCGCGAATTGGACCGCGGCCCGGCCGACGCCGCCGAGACAGCCGTGGACG
Organism: Nocardia sp. NPDC058497; assembly: GCF_042720195.1. Taxonomy (NCBI): domain Bacteria; kingdom Bacillati; phylum Actinomycetota; class Actinomycetes; order Mycobacteriales; family Nocardiaceae; genus Nocardia; species Nocardia sp. NPDC058497. Next base: position 7,751 of record NZ_JBHXMY010000099.1, read on the forward strand.
AACACAGCCTGTCCCTCGTTCAGCTGGGCTTCGCGGACTATCGCTTGATAGGCGGTGATGCCGGCTGTCGGGACGGCTGCGGCCTCCTCGAACGAGAGGCTTGCGGGCTTGTGGACCACGCCGCTTTCCTCGACGACGACCGCCTCGGAGAAAGATCCGGCCCCCTCGGGGCTCGTGCCGCCCAGCACCTCGTCGCCGACCCGCAGTCGAGCGACATCTGCGCCAACCGCTTCCACCACACCTGCGAAGTCCGTGCCGAATCCACGGGGGAAGTCCCGGCCGGTCACCATCTCCATCACGCCGCTGCGGATCTTCCAATCCATCGGGTTCGCCGATGCGGCGTGCACGCGCACGAGCACCTCGTGCGGCCCCGGCCGACGGGGCTCGAAGTCGTCCAGCCGCAGCACCTCGGGTCCGCCGTACCGGCGGTATTGGATGCGCTGCACCGTCATGCTCCCGGGACGTCTGTTGCCGGGGCGGGCGTCGGCGATGCCGAGGCGAAGCGCGTGCCGGTGAGGTGTTCGGAGACGCGCCAGAGCCGCACGGCGGCATCCGGATCCTTGGCCACAGGGGATATCTCGCCCACCGTCGCCGGACCGCGAACACCGCCGAAGCGGCTCGGGCCGACGAAACTGCCGCCAGGGATGTCGCCGACCGCCGCCAGCAGGGTGGGAAGCGCACCGGCGTCGGGCCCCTGGGCGAGCATGGGCGTGAAGAGGGCTGACAGGGCGTCGAGAAGCCGGTTGCCGCTGGTAATCCGGAAGCCGGTGGAGGCCCAGCCGGGATGCGCGGTGGTCGCGATGACCGACGAGCCGACCGCGCTCAGGCGGCGTTGTAGTTCGGCGGTGAACAGCAGCACCGACAACTTCGACGCACCGTAGGCGCCGAACGGCTTGTAGGGGCGTTGTGCCCAGTGCATGTCGTCGAAGTCGAGCTGCGCGGAGCGGTACGCGGTCGACGAGGTGGACACGACACGGTCGGTGATCCGGTCGAGCAGCAGGTTCGTCAACGCGAAGGGCGCCAGGTGGTTGACCCCGAACTGGAGTTCGAAATCGTCGGCGGTGTGCTGTAGCGAGTCGGTCATCGTGCCAGCGTTGTTGATGAGCACATCCACTGTGCTGTCGATGCCGTCTGCGAACTGCCGGACCGAGGCCAGCGAGCTGAAGTCGAGCGGACGGACTTCGACCGCGCCACTCATCTCGGCGGCGACTGCACGGCCCTTGTCCTGGTCTCGGACAGCGAGGATGAGCCGTGCGCCCTTGGCGGCAAGGGCAGCCGCCGCAGCACGGCCGATACCGCTGCTGGCGCCGGTGACGATGACGGTGCGGCCGGTCTGATCCGGTATCTGCGAAGGAGAAGCAAGTGTGAGCATGAGGCCAATGTACCCACTGGAAACAATCTAGTCAACGGAAACATCCTTGGTAAACTGCCCGCATGACGCCTGACCGCCCCTACCACCACGGCAACCTGCGCCAGGCCGTACTGGAGCAAGCCACGCCGGTGGTGCGTGACCGAGGAGCCTCGGAGCTGTCGCTGCGCGAGCTGGCCGCCGCCATCGGCGTTTCGCACGCCGCAGTGCGCCGCTACTTTCCTGACCGCCAGCAGCTTCACGACGCACTGGCCGTCGAAGGGTTCGCACTCCTCGGCGCCCGACTGCGGGATGCCGTCGAATCCGCGCCCGACTACCGCGCGCAGATTCACTCGATCGCCCGGGCCTACCTCGACTTCGTGACTTCCGAGGCGAACCTGGCTGAGCTGATGTTCGCCAACAAACACGGCGCAGGTGGCGACGCCGTGAGCACGGCCGCCGAGGCGGCCTTTGCGCCGATGTTGCTGGTGTTCCAACGCGGCCTGGCCGACGACCTGCCGGACACGAGCCCACAGCGGATCGCACTGATCTTCCTTGCCACCCTTCAAGGGCTGGCCGGGCTCGTCAACTGCGGCATGATCACCGCCGGCCAGCTCGGCGGGTTGATCGATGAGGCTGTTGCGCAATTCCCGCAGGGGCGAATCACCCACGGTGATGGTGAATGATGTTGACGCTGTATGAGTATCAGCTGGCGATGCTGGACGCGATGTGTGAGAGCGCTCCGGCCGAAGCTGACGCGTTGCTCCGCTCCCTCGATATCACACGCACAGAGCCGACGATCGCCATGCAGCTATTCCGATCAGAGCCCTGGCGCACTCTCGATGACTATTTGGCCGCGTGGAGAACGCCGGATTCGATGGTCGTCGAGCCGCCCGAGCGGAATCTGGAAATGCGGACAGCGAGGTGGGACCTGACGTTCTGGCCTGGTCTACAGCTCGAGCTGAGCAGTCCGCGCGAGAGCATTCTGTTCAGGCAATTCGTTCGCCGCCCGCAAATCCCGCGCCCACGGTTGGACTCTCCGGCGGATCTGACACCGTGGTCCTGCACCTACAGCGAACTCGTCGACAGCAGCCTCGCCCCGATCGACCACGTCGACGGAATGGGTGGGACGGGGGACGTCGCGGCATTCGCCGCCATTGATCCGGACTCCGGGCAAAACCGGGTCTATTGGGCCTATTTCGACTGGAGCCTGCTCCAATCGGTTGAACCGGCACCCGACTGGTATGTCCGGGAAACCGGAAGTCACACCCGCTCGCGGTAAACGCCGACGTGCCCACCGTCACCGGCCACCGCTGGTGGCTCCCGCCCGACCTCACCGAAACCCCCGACCGCGTGGCCTCGGCCGAATCTGATCGCCCGACTGGCCGACCTCCTGAGCGACGGCCCGCCCGACGGGCCGATCACTCTCGCCACCTAAGGGGCCGGTGCATCGGTGGAGTTGGCCAGTGCGGCGTGTACCCAGTGCAGGGCTCGGCCCACGGTGATCCGATCGCCGACGAGCCGCCCTGTCAGCGCCCAGTAGCGACGAATCCGGCGGTCGGCGTCGGCTGCCTCGATCAGGAGTTGTTCGCGGAAGTGCGGGGAATCGCGTTCACCTCGTGCACCGGCATGCGCGGTGACGAATCGATCGAGTTCGGCGCCACCATGTGGCTGTACGTCTGCCGCGACCAGTGTCACCACATCCACCAAGGCGTCGCCCACGTCGGTGTACAGCCTGTGCCGGTCGTGGATCAGCTCCGGGTGGCTCAACCAGAGATGCTGTCGCACAACACTATTCAGCGCAGAGTCGGCGACGAGAACGGCCAGCTCGGCATACGCGACGACCTCGTCGATGGACGGATCGGCGGGCGGTTCCGGCACATTCCAGCCCACCCAGCGGTCGACCTCGTTGCGGGGGACCGGTGCGAGGATGCGCCGCCAGAACTGCACGAGGCCATCGTGGACCGCGCCGCCGTCCTGGGCGGCGGCCAGCAGGGCGAGCCGCTCGGCCCGCTCTGTCGGGGCGGCCGTCTCGACTGCGCGCAGGGATGCCCGCCGCCATGCCAGCGACCTGAATTCGTTGTCGAGCCGCGCACTTTCGGCGGCGATGGCCTCGTCCATCGACCGCTCGCCATGCAGCACCTCGGTGATCGAGCCGAGCCCGAGACCGAGCGCGCGCAAGCGCCGGATCAGCAGCAGTCGTTCGGTGGCACTGCCGGTGTCGAACATCCGATGCCCGCCCGCGCTGCGGCCGGATTCCAGAATGCCCTCGTCGCAATAGAACCGGATCGTGCGGACCGGGAGGCTGGTCCTGCGCGCCAGCTCCCCGATGCTCACCTGTGTGTCGTCTGTCACAACCTCTTGAACCTCCACCCCGGTGGAGCTTTTAGCGTACTGGCACAACCGAGAACAAGGAGATTAGTGGCTACCACGCAGGAAGAGATCGTCGCGGGGATCGCTGACATCGTCGAGGAGGTGACCGGTATCGATGCCGTCGAGGTGACGATGGAGAAGTCCTTCGTCGAGGATCTGGAAATCGACTCGCTGTCGCTGGTCGAGATCGCCGTGCAGCTCGAGGACAAGTACAACGTCAAGATCCCCGACGAGGATCTGGCGAGCCTCAGAACGGTCGGTGACGCGGTCGTCTACGTGCAGAAGATGGAGGCCGAGCTGCCGCAGCTCGCCGCGGAGATGGAGGCGAAATTCCGGGAAAGCCAACAGAATTGAGCTGGTGACCGTCCGCCGCCCGCACCGAGCGGTATGGGCGGCGGAGGGGGATCAGCTCTCCTGCATGGGGATTCGTACCCCGCGCTCGCGGGCGACATCGGCTGCGTGCTCGTAGCCTGCGTCGACGTGCCGGATGACGCCCATGCCGGGATCGTTGGTGAGGACCCGCTCGAGTTTCTGGGCGGCCAGGGGAGTGCCGTCGGCGATGCAGACCTGGCCCGCGTGGATGGAACGGCCCATGCCGACGCCGCCGCCGTGGTGGATCGAGACCCAGGAGGCGCCGGAGGCGGTGTTGAGCAGGGCGTTGAGCAGGGGCCAGTCGGCGACGGCGTCGGAGCCGTCGGCCATGGCCTCGGTTTCGCGGTAGGGGGAGGCGACCGAGCCGGAGTCGAGGTGGTCGCGGCCGATGGCCAGTGGCGCGGACAGCTCCCCGGAGGCGACCATCTCGTTGAATTTCAGGCCCGCGCGGTGGCGTTCGCCGTAGCCGAGCCAGCAGATGCGGGCGGGCAGGCCTTCGAACTGCACCTTCTCGCCCGCCATGGTGATCCAGCGCTTCAGGTGCTCGTTCTCGGGGAACAGCTCCATGATCGCGCGATCGGTGGCGGCGATGTCCTTCGGATCGCCCGAGAGCGCGGCCCAGCGGAACGGGCCGAGGCCCTCCTCGAACAGCGGGCGGATATAGGCGGGCACGAAGCCGGGGAACGCGAAAGCCCGGTCGTAGCCACCCTTTCGGGCCTCGTCACGAATCGAGTTGCCGTAGTCGAACACCTCGGCGCCCTTGTCCAGGAACCCGACCATCGCCTCGACATGCTTGGCCATCGACGCCTGCGCCTCGGTGGTGAACCACGCCGGATCCTTCTCGGCGAGGGTGTGCCAGTCCTCGAGCGCGACACCGATCGGCAAGTAGCACAGCGGATCATGCGCCGACGTCTGGTCGGTCACGATATCGATCGGCGCGTCCATGGCAAGCAGTTGCGGGAACACTTCGGCGGCATTGCCGACCAGGCCGATCGACAGCGCGCGGCGGTCGTCGCGCGCCGTGATCGCGAGATCCAGCGCCTCCTGCAAGGATTCGGCCTTCGTATCGAGGTAGCCGTGCGCGATCCGCCGATCGATACGCGCCGGATCGCAGTCGACGCACAGCGCGACACCCTCGTTCATCGTCACCGCCAGCGGCTGCGCGCCACCCATGCCGCCCACACCCGCGGTGAGCGTGATGGTGCCTGCCAGCGTGCCGCCGAAACGCTTGCGCGCCACCGCGCCGAAGGTCTCGTAGGTGCCCTGCAGAATGCCCTGGCTGCCGATGTAGATCCACGACCCCGCGGTCATCTGGCCGTACATCATCAGCCCGAGCTGCTCGAGCTTGCGGAAGTCCGCCCAGTTCGCCCAGTCGCCGACCAGATTGGAGTTGGCCAGCAGCACGCGCGGCGCCCACTCGTTGGTGCGGAACACCCCGACCGGCTTGCCCGACTGCACCAGCAGCGTCTCGTCGGCGGCCAGGGTCTCTAGGGTCCGCACGATCGCGTCGAACGCCGCCCAGCTGCGCACGGCACGGCCGGTGCCGCCGTAGACGACCAGGTCGTCGGGACGTTCGGCGACCTCGGGATCGAGGTTGTTCATCAGCATCCGCAGGGCGCCCTCCTGCTGCCAGCCCAGCGTGTGCAGCTGCGATCCGCGCGGGGCGGACACGGGCCGGGGGCCGGAAGGTGGCGGGGTGGCGGCGTCGGTCATCGGTTCACTCCTCGAGAAGACGGCTGTGTCCTGGGTCACTGGAATCCAGACTAGTGGTATAGTCCTGTATATACAAGTGGCTGTCAAGCGTGCTTCGCTGTTCGGGCGCAACGTATTCTCTGGGCAAACTGAGGGAACGGATACCGGTGGTGGCGATCGAAGTGGTCGATGCGGACCTGGCCGCGCTGTACAGCGAACTGGGGACCGAATTCGCGGCGTACGAACGCGTCAAGCAGCTGATCATGGCGCAGATCAAGGGCGGCCGATGGGTCGAGGGTGAGCAGATTCCCTCGGAGAATCAGCTGGTCAACGCGCTCGGCCTGTCACGGATGACGATCAATCGCGCGCTGCGTGATCTCACCGCCGACGGCGCGCTGAACCGGGTGATGGGTGTCGGCACCTTCGTCGCGCCGGCCAAGGCCGCCTCGCCGCTGTTCGAGGTCAGGAATATCGCCGACGAGATCTCCCGGCGCGGGCACCGGCATCGCACCGAGGTGGTGTTCGTGCGCACGGAGGAGGCAGGCGACCGGCATCCGGTGCTCGGAAATGCCATGAGCGGCAGGG